>JAGWHU010000008.1 GCA_028866575.1 Candidatus Micrarchaeota archaeon
GCTATACAACGTGACAGGATCGAGGCAGCAGGGCTCCAACGTCCTTGTCTATGATTCCGCAACGCCCAACAGCGTCTCGTTCACCGCATATTCGCTGACTAACGGCAACACGTTCATGTTCGAATCGGTATGCACCGATTCCTCACAACAGCACATTGTAACCGTGAGCAACCAAATGCCCGTTGTGGTGAATGCTGGGGTGATTCAAACCAGCAAATCTCCCACAAGGGTGATGACCAACCTAGTCACATGGACAAACAGCAATGGATACTCATCGATACAGTGGCAGGACATAACAGAGCTCGACGTTTTTCATCTTATGCCGAATTACGACGGCTCGCTTTCCAGCGACGGTACACTTTCCAATCTCGCCGCCATAATAAGCAACGCCCATTCCCACGACGTAAAGGCACTTGTTGCAATAGGCGGGTGGGGGGTAAGCACAGATGCGATAAACAGCACGATATCGAACCCAACATACAGGGACAATCTTGTCAACAACATAGTCAATGAGGTGCAGGCCAACGGCTACGATGGCGTGCAGATAGACTTCGAGGGCAGCTTCAACAGGGATGCATTCACCGCATTCATGCAGCAGCTCTCCGCAGCGCTCTGGTCCAGGAACCCGAACTACGTAATAAACGTGGAATTCGCCAATTGGGACATATCCAGCTTCAACCTTCCTGCGCTTGCGCCTTATGCAACGCATTTCGACATGATGTTCAACCCCTCGATTAGCGAGCTGAACTACTATGCCGGACAGGTTGGCAAATCCAAGCTATCAGCAGGCTATGATCTAACGGATCCGAGCGGGGCGCAAAACATAGCCCAGAATCTGGTCACTGATGTACAAAACGGATACGGGATATTCTTCTGGCAGGCGCAGTTCATGAACTCTACAATATACAATGACATATCTGCAGCACTTGCCTCAAAATAAGCAGGAAAAGTTGACTGCACAAGATGGCCAGGAGCCTACCTCCATGCGTACAATGTACCGGATCTCTTGGACAATATTCCGTTCAGCGGCTTGTATGCCGTCTTGAAACCGTTGCTCTCAAGCATCGTCTTCATCGCATTCTCCGTGCCGTATACGCTTATCATCAGCTTGTGTATTCCCGAGAGATCGCCGCTTTGCATGTTGCTGAAGAGCTTTTCCTCGCTTCCGCCTATGTCGCATCTCATTATGATGGGCCAGTGGAAGCTGGAATTATGCGTAAGGTAATGCCTTAGTGCTGTCGGATTTTCAGGCCTCAAGCCTACCGCAGTATTCTCTATTTTCCTGCCGTGTGCGTATCCCTCTATGCTCCTCTCGGCCCTTTTGTGGTCGTGGCCGAGGACATATACCCTTGATATGTTTTCGAATTTCGCCAGGTACATCGCGGAATTGGCAGCATCAGGCCCTATCTCTATCGCGACTGTATTGGGCTTGAGGTCCTTTGTAAGCCATAAGTACAGAGAGCCTATAGACTCCTGGTCTAAGGCTGCGTCTTCCCTTGTGCTGAAAATCTCTTTTAGTGCCAATTTTACCCCCTCATGGCCATGAGCCTTGGCATCGCCCTATGAACCATGTCCTTACCATATACTTGTTGTCAAAACCCCTATATATACTTTTCCCATTTGCGGCATAAACCCATGTTCTGCACCGGTAAACCAAACTAATGGGTCAGCCTTATAAACCTGTAATCTAATTGGTAAATGCAATGGCGGTCTAATGTCGGAATACGACGAGCAGGAGGAGAAGCGCAGGAAGGCAAAGCAGAAGGAGCGCGAGCAGGCCGAAGCTGCGGCAAGGGCCGAGATGGAAAAACAGAAGAAAAGCGAGCTTGAGCTCAGGATGAAAAAGGAGGAGGAGCTCAAGAGGAAGGTCAAGGAGGACCTCCAGGTGCAGCAGGAGCTGGTGAAGAAAAGGCAGGATGAGGCCAAGCAGCAGCAGGAGGAAAGGCGGAAAAGGCACGAGGAGGACCTCAGGCGCAGGGAGGAGGAGCAGCGCAGGAGGAACGAGCGTGAGATGACGAACCAGAAGCTTATGGGAATGATAATGAAGGAGAACGCCAAAAGGAAAAAACTGGAGGCGGAGAAGAGGATGAAGGAGGAAATAGAGAAGAGAAGGCTGGAGGAGGAAGCGCGCATTAAAAAATACGAGGAGGAGAAAAAGAAGGCCGAAGAGCGCAGAAGGAAGCAGGAGGAGGAGGAAAAAAGAAGGCAGGAGGAGCAGAGAAGGGTAATGGAGGAGCAGGAAAGGAGGAGGCGAGAAGAAGAGAGGTAGTTGCGGGATGGGGGGCAATAGGCACGTAATGCTGAACCTCATAACGTGGAGCGCAGATAACGGATACGATTCCATAGACTGGAATGCCATAACCGAGCTGTCCGTATTCAGGATGGTGCCGGCCAAGGACGGATCCATACAATATGACGGCGATGCCGTGGATGTGAAAAAGGTAATAGGGAATGCGCACGACAACGGAGTCAAGGCAACGGTGGCCGTTGGCGGGGCAGGCATATTCCCGAACATCGTGAACGGCATACTCTCAAGCCAATCGTCAAGGGCGGCGCTGGTTGACAGCATAGCCAACGAGCTGGAAGAGAAAGGCTACGATGGCGTGCAGATGGACTTTGAGAATACGAGTCCGGGCGATTTCGACAAGGAACAGTACGCTACACTTGTTAAGGAATTGCACGATGCGCTGAACCGATTGGGAAAGGACTACACGATCTCGGTAACGTTTGCAAGGTGGGAGGACAAAAGCATAGATCCAAAGCTGCTGGAGCCATACGCAAACCATCTTCTGCTGATGTTCGACCCCTCAGATAATGACATAATCAGCTATTCATCGAAGCTGAAGGACAAATCCAAGTTGTCCATAGGGTACCAGCTCTTCGAGGAAAAGCCAGCCGAGTTGTCGAAGAAACTGAGTAAAAACATGGGGGACGGATACGGGGCGTTCTTCTGGGAGGCAAGCGCATCATCCGGCGGGTTTTACGATGCGATAAAATCCGCTCTCGGAAAATGAATGCGCATTCCCGATGGGCAAAGTGCTTTAAGCAAATTGATGTTAATAAATATGGAGAAAATGAAAATGACGAAGAAGGGGAGCATACTCCTGGTCCTGTTGCTGGTTGCGTTCATAATATACGACATAAAGATACTGTCAAGCGCGCAGGTTTACGTCCTTTTCCTCATGGTTTCAATAGCGGTTTTCATATACGCCTCGTACAGCATATCTGAACTGTTCCACAATTACAAGAGGCTTGCAAATGAATACCAGGAGGAGGTGTTCTTTTCCTCTTTCGTGACAAATTCCGAGATCTGGATATTCGTAAACGGGTTGCTGCTTGCGATAACCGCTGCGTTCATACTCGACATCCTCGGGTTCGCAATAGGTCTTCCTATACTGCTGTTCTCTTTCTTCATAGTTGACAGGCTCCCGAAGAGCGACACAGACCTTGAAAAGGCATACAAGGAGGAGATGCGCCACGAAAGCGGCCAAAGGCACGCAAACATGAAAAAGGAGGACAGGGGACTTGGGAAGAAAAGGGATCTTAACACGATAATAAAGGTGCTGCTTTTCATATTCGCGGTGCTTCTCATGTTCCTGTACATCGTCAAGTCCGCCACAATCCCGGATTACGTGAAATACACGATTCTACTTTCGCTGGGGCTCGTAGGGGCATTGCTGTTTGAGGGCCTGCTGATCAAATACACCAAGAAGATCAAGGCATTCTACATAATACTGTTCATAAGCTTCATAGTATTCGAGATACTGAGCCTAATAACGAGCTATGCAGCAAGAAACTATTACATAACGCAGACAAACGACGCAGTGCTGTTCGGTTCCATACTGGTGTTTTTCGTAATAGTGTCATTGTATCTTTCAACTTATGTGCAAAATAATGATAAGGGTAACTAATCCTTGCGCATATGGTACTCGGAGTGGATAACTACACTGTCCCTATCTTGCCCTGCTGCATTGTAGCTCACTGTGCCGCTCCTGCCAAAATCCATGCTAATTGCAGTTAGGTCATTCGCATCACAGTATCTAGCAAGCAAACGTGCCATCCTAGTAGCTTCCTTTACCGCCGCCTCGTATTTCTCAGGGTGTACATTCTCAGATGTTTTTGTTTTCAACACATTATCACCAGGAAAGATATATTTAAACCGAATGCTTTTAATTACAATGTACTGCTAACCTGAACAAGGATTCAAGCACCAAAATAATCCGGGCCTGGTGGGATTTGAACCCACGACCTTCACCTATCTTCTAATCCAAACCGCTTTGAGAAGTTTAGAAGGGTGCCGCTCTATCCAAGCTGAGCTACAGGCCCATCAAAAACGCATAAGCGCATCTTTTGCATATATGTTGAAGAACTTAACCGTATTATCGGCGAGCAATCCCGCGGCCTTGTTGAAGTCTATCCCTTTTGCCGCCGAAACTATCCTTATTGAGGTTTCTACGTCCTTGGGCGAGGATCCAACAACAGGCGCATCGCTCTCTGCCATTATATTATCTATTGCTATCTCCTTTATAACCTTATTTCTTTTTGATGTTTGGACCGGCGGCACTGATATCATATACCCCTTTTTCTCCACTTCCTTGGCCTGCTGTGCATTCCCTTCGAAGAAATGTATGTGCACCATCCGCATTTTCTTGCTGTCCAGTATGTCAAGTATGTCGGAGATTGATCCCCTGGAATGTATGCTCACCGGCAAGTCCAGCTGCTTGGCTACGTCCAAAAACCTTCCAAACACCTCCTTCTGCCTTTCCACAGGAACGCTCTCCTTCACCCTTCCGTAGTCAAGCCCTATCTCGCCTATCCCGACTATCTTGTGCGCATGCTGCCTTATCATGCTGATGTTGAATTCTATCTCCTCGTCGGTGGCATCAGCATGCTCCGGGTCTATCCCGAGGAGCGCGAAGACGTGCCTGTTGTCCGCGAGCTCGACGCACCTGATGTTCGACTTGGTGTCGACCCCGTTGGTCATCATGAACTGCACGCCATGGATTACAGATTCCCTTATTATGCCCTGGTCTTTTATCAAGTCAAGATGGCAGTGTGCATCCGCCATCTTTGCGCTCTGCTTGTACAAGCGCCTCTCCTTGACAACCTGCGCAGTTCTCATAAAAGAAACCTATATACTTTTGTTGCAAAAGATTAAATACGTAAATTGCGATATTAGGAGCGCATGTGGTTCAATGGCAAGAATGAAGCAGATCATACAGCGGCTTGAGGTTATAATAGCGCTCCTGGTTGTTGTTGTGGCAGCCCTTGCGGTGTATATCGCATACCCGTCAATAAAGCTGTACACGCAAGGGCAGCCCTTCGGAAAAAGGCTTACCGGAATAAACTCGCCCCTTAACAGCCAGCAGCTTTCGGTGATAAACTCCGCCCCTGACAGCAATTACGAAATAGCCGGGGAGAAGCTGCTCAATTTGTCAATACCCGGGGAGCAGGGCCAGAACAACACGTACGTTGGGCCGCTGTTCCAGGTCTCGCTCAACCGTCCACCTCAATACAATTCCCTTGTCATAGACGGCAAGCCCAGCGTGGTCTACATAGGCGCCATATCCTGCATATACTGCGCCGAGAACAGGTGGGCTATGGCTCTCGCGCTCTCTAGGTTCGGATCCTTCGGCAACCTGTACGTTGGATACAGCTCGATGGGCGACGGCGACGTCCCAACCCTGTACTGGTACCCGCAGAACTACACTTCAAACGCGTCGGTTATTTACGGTAACGACTATCACAGCAACTACATAAACTTCTTCAGCGCGGAATACGATTCCCCTATAAGCGCAGGATTCGAGTTCCCCACGCTGCAGGACCCGATATCGTATTTCGTTGAAGGTGCAAGCAACCAGAGCTACAAGGCAGCCATGCAGTTCATGGACGCCAAGCACATATTCCAGGGCACCCCGTACACGTTCTGGGGCACCTCCGCAAACATAGGCGCGGATGCGGTGGTATTCGGGAACGGCACCAGCCAGTCAGCAATATCAAATTACCCCCCACTGACGTACATGACGCACAGCCAGATACTGGGCCTGCTCAAGCAGGCAAACAGCACTTTCGCATACGAGGAGTATGCGGCCGCGGACGTATACATTGCAGAGACATGCCCATCAATAAACAACAGCGCGCCAATATGCTCTCTTCCCGCAATAGCCGCGATGGAAAGAAGGATGGGGCTCGCATGAACTTTGCAAAATCCCTGAGAAGCATATACGGGCCAAAGTACATAGCAGCAAATGTCGCCATAGCAGTAGCATACTACTACCTGATAGAATACCTGCTTTCGGTGCAGCAGAGGGGCATCCCGGTAACATCCGTGCCTGTGTATCTGATATACGCCCTGGTAATAACGTCATCCATCACCTTTACTATAGCGATCTATTCCATAAGCAACACCAGGAAGAACTATGCAAGGGTTTCTGCTTCGTCCGTAAGCGCTATTACCGCGGTTGCCGGCGGCATACTATCGGGCTGCGGATGCCAGGCGGCAATCCTGTTCAACGTGCTTTCCATATCGATTGGCACCGGGGAGGCGACAATGATAAATACAATAGCATCGGAGAACGCGCCGATAATTTTCGGTGCGATGATAATAATAAATCTCTTTGTTTCTGGATATTATCTTGAAAAGCTGTCCAGCGACTCATGCAAAATAAAAAGGGCCTGAATGGTTCATATGAAAGCAAAAAAGAAAACAAGAAAGGCGCCAAGATCAAGCCGCAGGGCAAGGCCGGCGCAAAAGCCCGGAATTGCGCGCTATGAAATTCCCATAGGGGAAAGGGAGCTCCTCACCAGCATAATATCCAAAAAGGCAAGGGGCCGCACCACTGAATACCCGCTTCTGCTCGCATCGGTGCTCTCAACAGTCACACCAGGGCTGAGGAGCCTGTACTACAAGAGCGGTATATCCGCAGGCCGCGCCCTGTACGACATACGCAACAGCGAGAGGCACTACATATGGTACGAGGAAGGCGTTTCGGACCTTGTCTCGTTCCTGCAAAATGCTGGATACAAGGGAATAACCTACAACATCTTCAATGACAGGATAGACATAAGGCTCAGCAGGGCCGAGGCACTGGACCTTAGCATACCGATTCATGTGTTCGAGGCCGGGCTCATGTGCGGGTTCCTCACGGCGGCGCGGCAGCAGCACGTCAGGGTCGAGGAGGAAAAATGCATCTGCAATGGTTCCCAGTCATGCAATTTCACCACCTCGAACGTGCTTCCCCTGCACCAGCACGGCGGCAAGGAGGTCCTTGACAGGTTCGCGTCATCGATAAAGGAGCGCATGGGCGCCAAGCAGCGCATGCAGGGAAACTTCCCCGAGGAGTACTACGCGCTGTCGTCCTCGATATTGCTTAGCGGCGAATATTCGGAGCACATGGGGAGTATAGTGTATTACCTTGGCAACCAAATAGGCTCAATGGTATACGTGCCAGATCAGAGGCGCCTCAGAAAGGCAACGGAAAGGCTCTACTCCATTCTAGGCCTGGGATCCATCAGGTTCATCTCATCGAAGCCCATGAAAATCGAGATTAGGTTTGACAGGACAAAGGCTAAAAAGGAGTTTGTTGATATATCTATCGCCTTCCTGAAAGGCCTGATGAAGGACAGGCTCAAGAACGGCCTTTCGGTGAACGTTTCAAAGAGGGGCGGCTCGTATATAGCACGCATAGTTGAATCCGGCGTTTGATGGTCCTTATGGCTCTTGAATTTGTAGATGCGATAGAGCAGTTCATACCCAGCATAAGCCAGCCCTCCAAGCCGCTATCGCTCAAGGAAAAGATGTACTGGACCGGAGCCATACTTATCGTATATTTCATGCTTTACAACATATACGCCATAGGCGTGAACTCGCAGTCGGTGCAGCAGCCCTTCCTCCAGCTCATAAGCATAATATTCGCGGCAAAGATAGGGAGCCTTATAACTGTAGGGATAGGGCCCATAGTGCTCGCAAGCATAATACTCCAATTGGTCTCCGGCTCCGGGCTCATAAACATAGACCAGAACGATCCCGTCCAAAAGGGGCGCCTGCAGACCCTGCAGAAGGTGTCTGCAATAGGAATAGCGGTAGTTGAGTCGTTCATATTCGTATATACCGGATACGTGCCGGTATCATCCCCTGCGCTCATAGGAATAGTGGTGGCGCAGATGGCCGTTGGCGCAATAGTGATAATATACCTCGACGAGATGATGACGAAATACGGCATCACCTCCGGGATAAACATGTTCATAGCAGCTGGCGTGTCATACGCGATAGTCGCGGGAACACTGAGCATACTGCTCCCTGAGGCCATAACCGCGCTGCAGGCTGGCGGCGCCGCAGCCATATCCAACGCGCTAATAGCCTTCGGCCCTCTGTTCTTCGCCATAGTGGTATTCCTGGCGAGCATATATGCATATGAGATGAAGGTTGAGCTGCCGCTGAGCTTTGAGCAGTTCAGGGGAGTCGGAGGAAGGTTGCCAATACCCTTCCTTTACGTGAGCGTATTGCCGGTAATACTCGCATCCTCGCTTGAGCTGAGCTTCACCGTGTGGTTCAGGTTCATAGCCAATGTGAAGGGATCGCTGGCCAATTTCGCCCACTTCATAGCATATTACCAGCCTGTCGCATCAACCGGGGGTGCGTCATCTCTCCAGCTGACAGGCGGCATAACATATCTCATATCCCCTACTTTCCCGCTTCCCTATTCCGCAAACTACGGAGGCATAGGAGGCTATGGCACATACTTCACATACCTGGTTAGCCATACCACTTCGCTTTTCCTGCCATGGGGCGGTGTGGTGCAGGTCCCCGAGTGGATACACGTCATCGTATACACCGTGGTGCTGATAATCCTGTGCGTGATATTCGGGAAGTTCTGGGTTGAATTGACGGGCCAGAACCCAAGGGCGCTGGCTGAGCAGCTCGGGGAAACCGGGTGGCAGATACCGGGGTTCAGGAGGGATCCGAGGATAGTCGAGAACGTGCTAAACAAGTACATACCGACGCTTACGGTGCTTGGGAGCATATTCGTAGGGCTGCTTGCCGCGTTGGCAACCCTTACCGGGGCCATAGGCACCGGCATGGGGATACTGCTTACTGTTGGGATAATCTACATGCTCTACCAGCAGCTGGAGCAGGAGCGGCTCTACGAAACATATCCGTTCCTCGAGAAGATTGCCAAGTGATTCCGATTACAAGGGATTCGATGCACATCTATGACAGGATAAAGCCAACGCTGCACGTGCACAAGACGGTATACAGGCCGATGGAGGATGCGCGGATGCTGGGAAGGTGCGTCGAGCAATACGCGTTCGGCAAGATGCTCGACATGGGCACCGGAACCGGAATACAGGGAATAATAGGCGCGATGAAAGGATGCGAAGTCACATTTGCGGACGTGAATCCCAATGCCGTTGAGTGCGCCAGGGAAAACGCCGCAACCAATGGAGTATCCGGAAAGTTCGTTGTATCAGACCTGTTCTCCAACATAAAGGGGAGATTCAACACGATATCCTTCGATCCGCCGTACCTGAGGTCAAGGACGCTGATTACCGGTAAGACAAACCCGTCAACGGACGGCGGGCTCAGGGGGAGAGAGGTGATAGACCCGTTCCTTAGGGCGTACAAGAGGCACGTGATGAAAGATCACGTAATACTGATGGTGGAAAGCTGGTGGAACGATTTCAAGGAGGACATGGAAAGGCTAGATGCCGAAATAGTTGCAAGGCAGCATTATCCTCTTCTGGGCGACATAGTGGTAATGAAATTCGAATAAAATAAGTTCGCCCTCGCCGGAAGCCTGTCATAAGGAGTGAATCTCAGATGATATAAATGATAATAAATGAAATACTATCTAAATAATGTGTATTTTCTAATCGTCTTGAATCGTCCAGTAGGAGTTTCTTCAACTATATAAATGGAATTTAATCTATGTACTTTTTTGATATTTTTAGAACTTACTTCGTTAAATGCATTATGAAATTTGCTCTTTTGCACTTTATTTCCAACTGCAATGTGTGGAACCCATAATCTAGGTTTATAATCATTTGCAAGTTTCTTACCATAAGATTTAAGGATATTGTTTATTATCCGATTTAGGCTAGCCAATTCACTTGTTTTCTTAATTTTGTAGTATATCCACTCTTTTGACCAATTGGTTAGCCTGGTAATTTCTATTTTGATTGGCTTTTTTTCAGAACTTATTTTTTTAAGCTCTTTTTCGATTTTTTGTAGATTTTTCGTTTCTCCGCTTTGAAAAGTTATATGGGGATAATTGTCTGAAACATTTTGGACTCCATTGTACTTCCTCTCGAAATCTTTGAATAGTTTTGTAAGCTTTTTATCGTCATTTATAATAGATAATATAAAGATTTTTGGCATTTTATTCCCTTTTTAATCCACTAACTAAATAATAAATTCTCATTAAAGACGGGCGTTCGACTCTTAGGTTATTAAATCCTTTATCGTCCATCATTGCTTTGATATATTCTTCACTACGCGGTACTCCCAACCTGCTTTTTTCGGTTGGATTTTTTAGGTTTCCAGAAACAAGTAGTTTGAATCTCTCGATCGTAAGTTCTTTTGTTGTTAGATTAAATGGTCCTGAAGTACCATGAAATAATCCGATTGGGTTCCTGTAATTTGGAATCTGGAATACTATAGCACCATCTTGCTTAAGAATTCTATGAGTTTCTTCTATATACCTATTTAAGGCTTTATTATCAACAAAACCAAAAGTCCCATACGAATAAACTAAATCAAAACTCTTATCAGGATAGTTTAGGGTTCCATCTCCCGTAACTTTCTGTATTGTTATATTCTTTAGATAATTTAAATTCCTAATTGCTATACTTACCATTTCTTCGGATACATCTAATCCAATTGCCCTCTCGTATAATGGTGCAAAATGTTGAACCAATCTACCTACTCCACAACCAATTTCGAGTATTGATTCTCCACGTGTTGGTATTTTACCTGCTTTCATAAAGTTGAGCAGTTCCTTTACAGGTGTAAAACCAGAGGTAAAGAATGTAAGTTCATCCCCTGCGAAGTTACCAGAAAGCGAACTCAAACATATCTCCTGTTTTCTTGGCTCGTTTCTGGTAATCCGTCTCTGCAATGCCCAAATCTTTAATCAAATCTGCAAAGCATTCATTAAAGAACTGGTGGGTAGTTTTCGCCTTAGAATAATTACGTTTAATTATCCCATAAAATGGCTCTGGTATATCCATAAAAGCGATGGGAAGCCAAATTATTTAAAGCAACCGAATGCGACAGATTAGTCTAACAACCGATTATGCGACAATACCGAAAAACAAGGAGATGCAAAGCTAAGCTTACAGCTCTCCTACCCTGAGTCTCTGCGCCCTCTTCAATCGCTTTCTTCGCTTCTTCAGCCATTTCCAGCGCATTCTTCCCTTCTTTTTCCATTTCCTAGGTATGCTTCCCAGATTAGCACCAAATAAAAGTCTAATACAGACTAGACATTAGATTAATAATAGATAAATATTTAACCTGAATTAATAAATAGATACCAGTAACGGTGCATTGATGAATAAAGCTATCATAATCTATGTCGTGGCGCTCGTGGCCGTAATAGCGGTGACGTACGGACTTACGGGATTCAGGTTCCTGGGCCCTACAAAAGGCACAACCTCAACCATAGCAATACCCGTTGCAAATACATCAACCTCGACAGTTTCACAATCCTCAACACCCTCTACTTCGATAAACTACACGCAACCAACAGAGCAGGAGTGCTCCAGTATACAGATCAGCGAGCTGGCCTTCAACGCAACGTACACCGAGCAGTGCAGGTCAACCGGTGGGCTGCTTGGCCTGTGGGTTGCGGCAGGAAACAGCGGCAGCGCATCCGTAAAAATCGTCGGCACCGACGGGAAAACGTACCTCAACAGGAGCTCGGCATACAAGTGCATGGAATTCCTGCAGAACTTCACGCTTCCTGCGCAGTCTTATAACGTGACTTTCAGGACAGGCCCTGGCGGCGGCTTCTGCGGCACACCAAAAATGGCGATAAACACGACAACCACGCCATCAATATTGGTTTACGACTTCATCTACAACGGGAATTTCAGCGACGGAACCTATATCGGATGGAACGTGACGAACCCCGGATTCGGCAGGGCGCCGCTCAACATAACATACGCTGATTCGAAGCTGTGCTACCAGGGAATACCATGGAACAACTACGCCGGCGATTACTTCGCAACCACGTACAACTGCGGAATCAGCGTCGCCCCGGGCAACATAACCTCCTCATTCTTCACCGTAAGCCCGTCGAAGCCCTTCCTCAATTTCAGGCTCATAAGCCCGCAGTCCAACAACCTGTACATAGAGATCCTCAGGGCCAACTTCAGGACCGTAAACGGAAGGAGCGTATATGTGAACAGCACCGTAGTAGCTATTGCTCACTACAACACATATAACATCTCGATAACGCCCAATTCGGGGGCAACGTTCGCGAATGTCACTCTGCCGCTAACGGAGTACATACTGAATACGGTGCAGGTTAGGGTTGTCGCGGCAGATACGTCGAACAAATACATGGCTGCAGGGGACTTCAACATGTCGAGCAGGCCAAGGCAGGACAAATGGGCCTCAGCGAACATAACCACTTCCGGCTGATAAGCTGCATACTGATATTCGGTGCAATGCATTGGAGATATACAATACCTTAACGCACAAGAAGGAAAGGTTCAGGAGCATCACCAAGGGAAAAGTTGGGATGTACAGCTGCGGCCCGACGGTATACAACTTCGCCCATATAGGAAACCTAAGGCCCTACATATTCTCCGACATACTGAAAAGGATGCTCATGCGCGACGGCTATTCCGTGACGCATGTCATGAACATAACGGATGTCGGCCACCTTGTAAGCGATGCCAACCTCGGAGAAGACAAGATACGCCTTACTGCGGAGCACGAGCACAAGAGCGCGCACGAGGTTGCCGAGTTCTACACAAAGGAGTTCGTCAAGGACATAAGGAGGCTCAACCTCATGATGCCTGACGTCATGCCAAAGGCCACGGCGCACATAAAGGAGATGCTTGGGCTCATAGCAACGCTTGAGGAAAAGGGATACCTTTACAACGTCAGGACTGGCGTGTATTACGACACGTCCAAATTCAAGGATTACGGGCAACTCATGGGCCTGACGTTCGACAAGCTTAACGATTACCTTATAGCCGGCGCAAGGGTCGAAAGGGCGGCAGGGATAAGGAACACTACAGATTTCGCCGTATGGAGGTTCGCGAAGGGCGATGAGAAGGAAATGGTGTGGGAAACAAAGTACGGCAGGGGATTTCCAGGCTGGCACATAGAGTGCAGCGCCATGAGCATGAGATACCTCGGGGAGCATTTCGACATACATACCGGGGGAGTGGACCACCTGCCAATACACCATACGAACGAGATAGCGCAATCGGAGGCCGCAACAGGCATGAAATTCGTGAATTTCTGGATCCATGTCGAGCATTTGCAGGTAAACGGGAA
Source organism: Candidatus Micrarchaeota archaeon (assembly GCA_028866575.1). Classification (NCBI taxonomy): domain Archaea; kingdom Nanobdellati; phylum Microcaldota; species Microcaldota archaeon. The sequence continues at coordinate 13,511 of JAGWHU010000008.1, forward strand.
GAAGATGTCAAAATCCCTAGGCAACGTATACACGCTCCAGCACCTGGTAGACAAGGGCTATTCCGTCAACGCCTACAAATACCTCATAATATCCGGATACTACAGGAGCCAGATGAATTTCACTTTCGAGGCCCTCGAGAATGCCACCAATACGCTGAACGGCATATACTCATTCATAGAAAAGGTGTCCGAGGCTTCAAGGAAGGGGCATGGCAACGGCAATAGCGAATTCACCGGTACGATTGAAGGGATAAGGGACGCATTCTTCTCCGCCCTCAACAACGATCTAAATACCCCGCTTGCGCTCTCAAAGCTGCACATGCTGATAAGCGAGACCAACAGGGCATACGAGGCAGGGTTGAGCAAATCCGGCGCGAAGAAGGCCCTGGATGCGCTGCTGGAGTTTGACGAAATACTTGGGCTGGATTTCGGCAAATACACCAAGAAGAAGGAGCTGCCTGAAGGCGCAAAGGACCTAATCGACGAAAGGAACAGGCTCAGGTCCGAGAAAAAATTCAAGGAAGCGGACAGGATAAGGGAAAAACTGAGGAATGAGTACAGGATAGATATCGAAGATACCGAAGGCGGCACTGCATGGCATAATATATGACAAAGCCCTAATACGAATAGGAACTTGACGTATGGACATGTCAAATTTGCAAAAGGTAATAATCGGAATAACTATCGGTTTTGTAGTTAGTATTATTTTAGCCGTCACAATTTTTATGTCACATTTCTTTTATACATACTCTCCTAATTGCATAATACAAAATTCCTCAGCAATCCTTTATGAATATTCCCTATTTTCTATTCTTATAGCTTCTTTAGTAGGTAGCTTTATAGCTGGATTTATATCGAATAAATTAAGTTCAAGTGTAATTTCAAGTATATCTATTGGTATTATAAATCGTATTTTCATGTTTGATATTCTTTTAGTTATTTTTTTACACGCTAACACTAACTTAAATTCTACAGGACTGCCCAAATGCGTTGCAAGTATTAGTTTTCCCTTAATAGCATCATTACAACAATATTTTTCATTTTCTCCCATCGGTTTGATTTTATTTTGTTTCGTGTGTGCTATTAGTGGTATTATCGGTGGTGGCATTAGCAACTTAATAAACCGAAAGCTACCTCAATGACTGATTTATAGGGTGTGAAATGGCCATCGGCGATAAATATGTAAATGTCAAAGCCCAAATATGAAACATACCGATAAGTCTATATTCTTTTAATTCGTTAATTATTGATAGGCAATAGGAGTGGTAAACATGACAAGCAAAAACAGCAACATGAACAGTGTCAAGGTCCAGACGGAGAACTGGATCAAGGAGATAACGTCTCCAAGGCCATTGTACATGCCGCAACCTATCGACAACGCCACCAGGGAAACCCTTGAAAAGTGCGCAAGCGTTTTCAAGGGCAAGTTGGAGGAGCCTGACGTGAAGCTCTATCTCGGGTCCATATTCAACCTCACGGACAACAGCAGGGAGGCGATTATGGAGTCTGCCGAGACCCTGAGCACGGTAGGCAAGAACGACGCCAGGAGCGCAAAGGAGATAGGCGGCCACCTCGCCGGCATAGCAAGCGAGAGCAGGAATCCCGACGTGGTGAAGGAGGCGGCGCGCAACGTGGCCTCAAAGTACATGGCCGCGGAAATGTCCGGGAAGAACGTGGCATCCGAAGAGGCGGTAAGCGAAGCAAAGAGCATATACGAGTGGCTCAAGGCAAAGAATGAAGGCATAAGGTCTGACCTCAAGGAGAGGATGCAGAAGAACACGGACATAGACGGATTTATAAGGTACTGACAGGAACAAGCTGCTATTCGTGCGGTTTGCACCCGACTGCAGTGTCGGGCCAGTTGCACGAGTCTTTTTTATTTTCCTAGATATACGTACTTCTGGGGACCTGAAACGACCTGCTCCAGGCCGTTGCTGTAGTTCGTGTTTATGCCCCCTGCTGATTCCGCTGTATCGAACCCGAAGTTGTAATACGACGGAAAGGCCATATAGCTGCCGGATGAAAGGTTATAGTAATTCAGGGACAGAGTGGCATTGATGCTGCCGAATGTGGTCTCTGTTCCGGAGCCCACGCCACCGAATACGAGCTCGGCATCCTGCGCAACCAGTGTATTCCTTGATTTTATGTAATCGTTTCCATCCACTGTGAAGTATGCAGTGCTTACGTTTGTGTCGTTTATGGTGAAGCTGTCGTTTCCTGAAACCTTCGAGTATGCGCTGTACGGAGTTACGTACTCTGCATCCTTGCCCGTGGTTGTCCCAACGTATACGAGCACGCCCTTTCCGGGAACTACGAAATCAGCCATGTACAAGTCTGCCGACAGCGGAAGGTGCATTCTTGTGGCACCAGAAGTGCAGACAACGTATCCGGAATCCTGCTTGCAGTAGCTTCCGGAGTTGTTGATTATCAATATGCTGCTTACGTTGCCGGTAAGGTTCGTTATGGATCCCAAGGACGTGAAAGTGCCCGTATTGCCTATGAATTCAATTCCGTGCTGTATCCAGTATTCCTTTGTGGTGCCGTCCTTGTCATGCACCACAAGCACCCCGTTGAGCTGCAGGCTGGACGAGTTCTGCGGTGCCATGCCCTGCTGGTTATAGGAGCCAATCCTGCTTATGCTCACGCTGCCCAGCAGTATGGTGGTATCTATGGTGTATGTCTTGGGATTGGCGTCGCCGTATATCCCGTAGGATGCAAGCCCTATGGGTGCGCAGCCGTTGGAAGGGCTGCCGGGGCCGCCGCAGCTCGATATCTCGTAATACGGGTTTATGTGGTTGCCCATGTACTGCAGCTTGGGAAACGCAGGCTCCATCGCCTTGAGTATGATGCCGATTCCTGAATTGTTGTTTGCAGAAGGGCCTCCGAAAGATAGCGACACCAGGAACGGCAGCATGAACAGGCTTATTATGCCAAGCGCCACCGGCCATATCACCCTGTTGCCCTTCGGGTGCGCCTGCTCCCCATTCCTGGTAGGCCCTAGCGCATGCGTAAGCGTATCGTCCATTTTATCACTCGGTTAAGGCTGTTCCGCAAAGTACTGAATCCTGCAATCGTTCGGTGCTTTGCTCTATCATTCGCTTACGAGCCCTGAGATATAAATAGGTTCTTCCCTGTGTACGCCAATCGGCGTTGTCATGCAAAACTATATATATTAGGAAACGCTCAACGCCGACAATCATGGGAAAAACAATGCAAAACAGCTGTAACAAGATTGTTGCACGATCAAGGATTTGCTTCATCCTTCTTTTCAAGCAGCTTTTTTCCTGTCTCTGTCCTGTTCTCCAGCTGCGTCCTGATGTTCTCTATGTCCTCTGGCTTGAGCACCTTCTCGAGTATGTACTTTGAATAGTCTACCGATATCTGCGACAGGTCCATCAGCATCGCCTGCAGCTCGAATATCTTGAAAGACATCGTGTTGCTCGGCTTGAGTATCTCTATCCCTGCAGGCGCGTACCTGAACGCGACGCCGACCAGCGGCTGGAACTTGTCGAACAGCATCGTCACCATCGCGCTTGTTATGTATGTGCCCTCCTTTTCCAGCGGCTCCTCTACCGAGCCGTAGCAGTACACAACCCCCGGCTCCTTCATCAGCCTCTCGTTTATCAGATCGACGAGCAGCGGCTGCAGCTTGTCCTTCTCCTTGTGCTGCATGTCGAAATACAGCTTTACAAGCACACCTCCCTTTGCTATCTTCTCTTCAGTTACCTTCTCAACGTCTGATTTTGCCATCTATTCGCCTTTAACTATCTTAACAGCATCATCCACGGAAACGGTTTCCTCGTTCCCGTCAACAAGGTTCCTTAGCTTGAGCTTGCCCATCTTCTCCTCGCTGTCTCCAACTATCGCAACGTATTTTGTTTTTATCGCATTCGCATATGCCAGCTGGTTGGAGAGGTTCCTCGAAGCCATATTCATGTCGACCGCAACGCCCTTCGCCCTGAATGCAGAGGCAATACTTATGGCATATTTGTAATTGCCCTCCTTGACGTTGGCTATGAAAACCTTTGCATACGTGTATTCTATGGAAGAGGAAAAGTCAAGCGCCTCAAGTATCCTGTCAATCCCAAGGGCGACACCTACGGCCGTCATCGGCTTCGTGCTGAATATCCCTATAAGGTTGTCGTACCTGCCTCCCCCGCCCAAGGATGCGTCGCGCATCTCCATTTTCCTGTACTCGAATACTATCCCAGTGTAATAATCAAGTCCCCTGACCGTTGAAAAGTCCACCGACGGCTCGCCCCTGATCCCATAGCCCTTAAGCAGCTCAAGCGTTGTCTTCAGGTCCTTAGTCGCGTCCTCCCCTACCAGCTTTTCTACGTAGGACATCCTGTCCTCGTTGGTGCCTTCCTGGCCTACGAATTCCATTATCTGGTCCACAGCCGCGCTCTCTATTCCGAGCTCGTTCAGCGCCTTGACAACCCCGTCCTCGCCTATCTTCTCGAACTTGTCCAGCGCCCTCATCACCCCGATAACCTTGTCCTTCCCTACTCCGAACTTCTCTATAACTCTGTCCATGAGCTGCCTGTCGTTTATGCATATCTCGTACTTTATGCCTATGCTGTCGAGCACCGCGCCAGCGGCAGCAATGACCTCCGCATCCGCCATCGCCCTGTTGCCGCCTATTATGTCCGCATCCGCCTGGGTTATCTCCCTGTACCTAAGCCGCTGCGGCTCCTCCCTCCTCCAGCTCTTCCCTATGTAATACCGCTTGAACGGCATCGGGAGCTCCTGGTGCATGGCGATGTACCTTGCAAGCGACATCGTGTTGTCGTACCTCAGCCCGAGCTGCTCGTCCTTCATCTCGTATATCAGCTTCGTGTCGGCGCCTATCGCGTCCTTGGCCTTGAGCACCTTCAGCGACTCGAACGACGGTGTGTCTATCGTCAGGAAGCCGAACAGCCTGAAGACGTTCTCCACTTTCCTGAGCAGCTCGTTCCTGAAAAGAGCCTCGTTGGGCAGGAGGTCCCTCACTCCTCTTGGAAATGGGATGTCTGTCATTTTAATACACAAAAAAGATTACATGTTCTTGTCTATCCACTTCTTGAGCGTCTCCTTTGGAACGGCGCCAACGCTCATGGCCTTGAGCTGCCCGTCCTTTATGAGCAGCGTAGTCGGTATGCTGCTGACGTTGAATTTTGTAACTGTAAGCTCGTTCTCATCGGCGTTCACCTTCACGAACTTCAACTTTCCTTCGTATTCCTTTGCAACATCGTCTATTACCGGGCTGTACATCCTGCACGGGCCGCACCACGGCGCCCATATGTCGACTATTACCGGGGTTTTTGACTTTATGACCTCATCATCAAAATTAGGGTCTCCTACTTCTGTTACGCTCATTTTTACACCATATAATTATCTGTATCAGCTATAAATAGATTTGCGGTGGGCGCCGCAGAAAGGCGTAAAAGATGGAAAACAATCAGGTTTTTATATTAGGCAGTGCCTAAAATATCTGAATCATACAAGTGATAAAATGATTACTAAGGAGGGTTCTATAGCAAGCTCCTCGGTCTGCCTCGGAAAGGGCTACCTGCAGGTAGAGACCTGGTACAGGGGCTCAAGCCTCAAGTCAACCGCCAAATACACAGTAAGGTTCAGCTCCAACAACGGGATGGTTGACGAGATGATGGACTTCGTGAAGGATTTTTCCAGGGCCAACAACTTTTCAGTGCCTGCAATGGATACGCGCCAGGTTTCCGATTCCGGGAATGGAAAAACGGTGGACCTTCTCCTCAGCATCACCACCAATGACAGGCATTCGACCGATCTCATAGAGCAGCAGATGTCGAGGATAGGGAAGGCGCTTGAAAAGGAATACTTCTCGCCATCCTCGCAGATGAGCCTGCAGTTCGCAATGCTCAGGGACTAACCAGCCAGCGATACCCTTATGAAGCCGTCCTTTCTGGCTATTCCCTTTACCTTCATCCCTGTTTTCCTGGCTATGCCGCGCATCTCCCTTTCCGATACGGAATGGGGTGAAACGAGGCCTCTACCCATGCCCTTTGCGCCATCCCTGTCGAATTCGTATATCCTTATCTCGCCGCCCTTCTTGAGGAAGCCGCTCAGGTACCTGAGGGATGATTCCCTGTTCTTCCAGTGATGGAAGGAAAGAGTTGATATTATAAGGCCGAATTTTCTCCTGAACGGGATCTTCCTGCTCGATCCTGTCGTGAAGATTATCCTAGGATTCTTGTTCCTGATCCTGGCTATACTTACCATGTACTTTGAAGGGTCTACAGCCCCTATGTGGCTGAAGCCTCCGGCCTCCATGAGCATCGTGGGTATGTAGCCAGGGCCGGTCCCGACGTCAAGCACATCCGAGAATCCAGAACCCTTAACGTCATCAATCACGAAGCCGTAGAATCTCCTTACCTGCGGCATTTTCGAGGCGAGCCAGTATCCGAGCGAAAGCAGGAACCCGAACCTCTCCTCGCCCCTCAGGTAATAATCATCCATCGCACCACGCAGAACAATGCAAAACATGCCTAATATAACACCATAGCAACATATTTATTTGTTGGAAGGGATATGATACTCAAGCGTGATGATTTACAAGTCCGAGCACTTTGCTATGAGGAGGATCTTGAGTGCTGAAAGGTGCACATATGCGCAACATATCAAAAGCAACAATAAAGAAGATAGTGAAGAACGGCTCAAACCCGAACGTCATAATCAGCGACAAGGCCGCCGAGGCCATAGCGCGCATACTGGAGAGCAAGGCCAAGCGGATAGCAAAGTATGCAGTCAAGAGGGCAAAGGCGAAGAAGAGGAATACAATAACGGAAGACGACATAGACACCTATACAATAATGCACGGGGATTGAATGAAAGAAGGTAAGGCCCTGATATCGAACAACGGGAAAGGCAACATAAGGCTCGAATACGGGAATGGGATTGAACGCAGGATAAAGCTGTGGGAGGCCCGCAAGGATGCGGCTCTGGAAACCACGTTTGACGGAAACGGCTATGTCCTGAACCAGGTCCTCATAAAGCCGGATGCCGATACGATAAAGCAGCGGGTTGCGCTTGCGCTCAGCGAGGCAGGCATAAAGGAAACGGATGAAACGGAATACTCGGAAGTAAGGATAAACAAGCCCTGCCCTAAATGCGGGCAGTTCAGGCTTTCAAGGTATGTCGAGGCGTTCTCTAGCAGGAAGGACGTGCCGGTGATGCCGATTTACCACTGCGGCAACTGCGCCTCAAAGAGCTACTATCTTACGAAGGACTACCTAGAGCACCTGGTCCTTGAGAACAGGTCCCTGTTCTCGGAATCCGAAATTTCAGAGCTTGAGGGCGACAAACAGGCCGTGATGGGCGAACTGGAGGGTTACATAATAAGAATCTTTGCATCCAAACAGATTATGTGTATTAAGTAGAGAACGTGATGATTATGGTTGACACTCTTTTGCTTTCAGAGCTTTACGGCAAGCAGATAATAAGCAATACCGGGAGCATACTTGGATCCGTTGAGGACATAGTGGTTGATTTCGATGAGGGGAGGATAGCGAGCATGCTTCTCATGAGGTCCGAGCAGCTCATAAGGAGCGACCACACCACAAGGGACTTCGCAAAGAACAGCGTGCGGTACGAAAGGGTCAAGAGCGTGGCGGAGACCATAATAGTCGGCGCAGAGCAACAGCAGAAGAAGTGACGGCGCAGCAATCATCCTTCCGTGATTATCCTTATTTTATCCTTTTCAAACCCGAACCTCCTCAATTGCCGTATCACCGGGCGCATTGAATTGCCTTCCTCCTGGTAATTGTCAACCACGATGGCGGATTTTGAGGAGCTGCGCCTCAGGAACTCGCGGTCATGACTGCTTATGAGCAGCTTGCCCTTGAAGCCGTTGATGTAGTGCATGCTGTTCGAAAATCCAACGAAAGCAAAACCTGCCGACCTTTTCCCAAGGTACTGCTGCACAGCTGCGCCGCCGACGATTCCCGTGGTCATTATAGGTATTACGACGTGGTACCCATCTGGCACCTGCCTCACAAGCCTTTCCAGGCTGCCCTCCGGGCCGCGTATCATGCTCCTGTTCATCCTCAAATCGAGGTTGAATATCCAGGAATAGTTGACGTAATTCAGGTCGCTTTTCACGAACACGTCGAATATGCCCCTAAGCGCCTCGCGGCTCGTATCCACGCTTGTTTCCGTGGAATGCGGGCTGAACATGTTGTCCCATATGGCCGAGGTGGTGTCCTTTATCTTCTCTATGACCCCGTCATCCCTCCTAAGGATGTTGGATATGGCCCTCGCGCTGCTTGCCGCGTACTGGTGCCTCTCTTTTGCATCGCTGATCATGGGATCAACAGGATTAGTCTAGTTACCATATAAGGTTTTCCTGCAACGCATCAGTCAGTGCTTATCTCCCTTGACAGGTTGGGCCTGCTCTTGGCGATCATCCTAGAGCCGCAGTAGCTGCACCTGACGTTGTTGTCGAGCTTGTTCTTTTTCCCGCATTTCGCGCAAATGTATGCCATCTTATCACATTATCTTTTGTTTTTCAACCATTTAATCATTTCCATATGGAGCGGCGAACTGGACGTGTCTATCACCTTTATGTGCATAGTGGCCTTGTACTGCTCGTCGCTCAGCTCGACAACGGGCTCGTATTTCTTCATGTCGCAGTAATGCACCTCCATCCAGTGTATGGTGCCGTCAAGATAGTCCTTTATGACGTCCCTTGTCATCGGCATGGAGTTGAAGCTGAAAAGTATGCCGTTGCACCAGTACAGCGGCATGTTGCCTGCCGGCGTTATCCTGCTCATGAGCAGGTCCTCGTACCTTACCATAACGGTCTCGTGCACCACTATCTCCTTTATGGGCGAATATGTTATCTTGACCATCGCAGCTCACTTCATTTCCTCTATGAACCTCTTGGCGCCCTGGCCTGCAGGGGTTGTCATTGTGTACGCGCCGCCAGCATATGTCGTGCCGCAGTGCCTGCACCTCCATATCCCTGTGCCTATCCTTTTCACAGAGGTCTTGCCGCACATGTCGCACACGTACCTCGCGGTCTTCTCGTGCTTTATCTTGTTGTAGCGCTTCCTTATGCTCGCCCCGTATCTTATGCTAGAATTTGCCACTTCATCATCTCTGGCTCTTTTTGATTTTATTACTTAGCTCCCCGTGCTTATTAAATGCTACGTCTATGAGCTCCTCAATCTCGCTTACGGACAATCCGCCGCTCATGCCCTTCTGCATCGCCCTGACGTTTTCCTTGTCAACCGCTATTGTCAGCCTGGAATCCGCGGCCTTCTCCTCGTTTCCGGTAGGGTCAAGTATTATGCTGCTGCCTACCTTGGCGAAAGTCGTGGAAGTGACCATGTTGTCTATCTTCAGCTTCGTAGGCCTCTCCTCCCTTATGACCTTGCCGTCCTCGTACTTCGGTATCCCGGTATCGAGCAGAGCGCTCATCGCGGCTATCCCCCCAGCATCGAACAGGTTGCCGCTGTAATTGAGCACGTAAAGGTCAACGTACACGCTCCATGCCTTGCCCTCCTCCACAAAAAGGCTCTCGAGGTCCACGCAGTTGCCCGCGCGTATTCCCCTGTCGACCACACGCGCGAACTCTATCGCTTCGGGGCTGGGTGGCCCGGTCTCGTAGGATGCGGATGCAAGCGGCAGCAGCTCTGCCGAGCATATGAGGTTGCCCTGGTTCGGGGTGTCGTCCATGGGCTCGTCAAGCGAGAGCTTGACCCCTGCAAGCACCCTTGTCGCGCCAAGATCCACCTGCGCCGATCCTTCCGCATTCTTTATCAATCCGGTCTCTATGTCTATCTTCCTGAACGCCAGCAAATCCCTTGCATCCTCACGCTCGCCCCTTTCAAGCAGCTCCTTTATGTAGCTTGCCTTTACAATGTCTATAGCTTCCATTATAACACCATCAATTCTTCGGCTCCGAGGCATACGCCTTCCTGAGCGCCTCCTTCTGAACCTCGCTAACCTTTTTCCCAGATTCAAGCACCATACTGAGCGCCTTTGACATCTGGTCCTTTGTCATTCCGCCATCCATCTGCAGCAATAGTATCTCGTTGTTGCGCGGCGCAACCGCAATTGGCATGTCGCTGTCAGAGTAGTTGTCCTCTATCATGTTGAAGTCAATCGCAAGCTTGTCGTCTATCCTGCCCACGGATATCGCATAAGGGAGATCCCTCATGTGTATGCCTGCGCTCGCAAGTGCCACCGATGCGGCAGTAATCCCCGCGGCCCTAGTGCCCCCGTCGCCCTGCAGCACCTCTATGAATATCGCTATCTCGCTGCCGGGGAAGTCGTTGACCATGACAACGTTCTCGAATACCTCCTTTATGACCTTGGATATCTCTATTGCCCTCCTGTTAGGGCCTGTCCTCCCGTGCTCCGAAAGGCTCGAGAAGGGCGCCATCGCGTACCTGCACTTTATGATCGCCTTCGTCGAATCGGAGAGGTGCCTCGGCGTGGCTTCCCTCGGCCCGTATACGGCTGCAAGTATCTTGTTGTTGCCCCACTCTATGTATGCGGAGCCGTCGGCGTTCTTGAGCGGGGATGCCACTATCTTTATCTCCCTTGCCTCGTCAAAATCCCTGCCGTCCACCCTCTTGCCGTCTATTATCAGTTTCGGTTTGTTCAATGATGATGCCATTCTCTCACTTGTTCTGCTCTAAAAATATCTTAATAGCCTCGGTAAGCCCCTGCATGTGCGCCTCCCTCTCGATTTTCAGCAGCGCCTTCACCGCAAGGGCGGTGTTGCCACCGTTGAGCCACACGAGCCCGTTCATTCCCACGACTATGTGCGTGCCGGTAATATCCGCTATCTGCTTTATCATCGTGCTCTTCTTGCCTATTACCCTTGGTATCTTCTTGGGTCTTATGTTGAGGAGCGTGCCCCCCTTCAGCGGCTGCGGCTCCTTGAGTATTATGGTCCTCCTTCCCTCCACGTCCTTTATTATCGCGCTGAGCATGTCCCCCTCCCTTAACTCGTAATTGTCGTACTTGCTGGGTATGAGCAGCGCCTTGCCGAAATACGACAGTTCTATTATGTATACCTTGGCCTTCACTTCCGAGACTATGCCGACTACTGAATCGTCAATGCGCGGGCTCCATGAGCCTGCAAGCGGTATGACGTCGTTTGCGGCGCTGTCCTTCATACCGAGAACCTTGGAGTAGGTCTTGCCGTTGCTTATGTAAGTGTTTTGGGACCTTACGGGCGTCTCCCATACAATCTCCCCTGGCGCTACTATCTCTCTCATGCTCACAACACCTTCACTGTTGCCTTGCCCTGCGTGGCGCTGTTTATCCTGTCGAAGAACTCCGTCTGCATGCCAGCAGGGAATTCGAGCGATGCCTGCAGGCTTCCGTTGGGAAGCCACTGCTCCGACTTCAGGCCGTACTTCTTAAGCGTTCCGTACGACCTGTTTGCATATTCGGCCGGAACAACGACTTCCATCTTCACCGTGGCGAACTTTATCGGCATTATGATGTTTATCTTCTTTACTATGTCGTCTATCTGCTCCGTTGCGCTCCTGAACGGGTCTACGGAGGCCTTGGCCTCCCTCATCGCGTTCTCTATCCTCAGCGGCGGGTTCGGGGCGTTGGTCCTCGGGTCTATGGAATTCCTCGCTATTATGTCTATTACCTGCTTCCTCTTCTCCTCTATGAGCCTGTTCCTCTGCTCAGTCGTTATCGGCACCTCGCCGCTCTTCAGCATTATCTCCGCTATCTTCGCGATGTCGTTGGTTCCGAAAGCCTTTTTTATCTTGTCCTCGCTCTGCCTCTCGCCCTTGCGCGCGTCCTTGAAAACCTCCTCCGCCTCAAGAACCGTGAGCGCATCGCTCCTCTTGCCGGTTATGTAATCATAAGCGAGGTCGGAATTCACGAATATCTCGAACTCATTCCCGTCTCTGTGCAATTTCACGATTACCGTCTTTGAAGACATGACATCACAATGAAGCTAAGAAGAGACTACAGGTACTTTGCTACCTTGTCAGTCTGGAATATCTCGAATCCTATGTCCTTCTTTATTGTTGAAATATCAATATTGTTTTCGTTCAGCTTGCCCTCGTTGACCTTCCTTATTATGCTGACGCCAAGGTTTATGCCGTCTTCTACGCTCATGTCCTCCTTCCAGTTCTTGACCAGCATGTCCTCCGCAACCTTCTTTCCAGAGCCTATCGCATCCGCCTTGTATCCAAGGTACGAGGCTCCGGGCTCTATCTCGAAAAGCTTCGGGCCCTTGTCTATACCTCCTATCAGCAGCGATATCGCGTATGGCCTTATGCCGCCGTACTGCGTCGCCATCTGCATCTCCTCGGATATCTCCCTTGCTATCGTTTCAACGGATTCCGTCTCGTTGTATATCATCCTGTGGGTTTGGGTCTTCCCCCTCATTATGTTTATCACGTGGAGGCCGTCGGACACGAGGCCGCTGTAGGTTGCCCCTATGTAGGAATCGACGCGGAATATCTTCTGTATGGTGCTCGGAACCGCAAGCGGCTCAAGCACGTTCTTGTGCGCCACCAGAACCACGCCGTCCTTTACTATTATTCCTATGGATGTCGCCCCCCTCCTGACCGCTTCCTTGGCGTATTCCACCTGGAAAAGCCTTCCGTCAGGGCTGAACATCACTCCTCTATCATATGCTTGTACGTTCGGATACATTATTTCACCATTTGAGTACTACTATCAATTTAGGATCTTAGAACAAAGAGAACCCAACAATCTAGTAAGATAATATTGAGAATAGAACATTTATAACCTTTTCTCCGCAAACCAGGGCGGTGCTGCAACACTCTGCTTCGGCAGCCACGCTAGGTTTTAATGCCATGCCCCTCACAAGTATTCTGCCGCTGCCTTTGGAAGCATCATATCTGCTGTTATTGCCTCCACATGTATCCCTTCACTTCATCAGCGCCCTTATGGTCCCCGAAGACTTCAGCGTGTAGAATCCTACTTCCCTCCCGGAAATCCTCTTTATGAACGTAAGCGCTATTATGGTCTCGCCGTATTTTGCAAGGTTGCATTTCATTATGAAATTGCAGCTATCAAGGTACTTCACTATCTTCGGGTTTGACCTGAAGTAGGAGTATTCACCTATGCTACGCAGCATTTCCCTGTAAAGCTCCTGCTCGAAATCCCTCCTTTGCATGTCCTGGATGCCCATCGTGGACCTTACGAGCAGGTACCTCCTTTTCTCCCTCATCATTTTACCACCAGCGAGCCGTTCACCCTGCCTATGCTGTCCCTAGCGTCTTTCTCCCCGGATCCTATGAGCTTGGCGATCTCCACCAATTGCATGTAGGAGCACAGGTGCGCCGCGCTTCGTGCGAGCGTTACAATAGACACATCAAGCCCAGCCTTCCGCGCGTATTCCAGAAGTTTCCTTGCCATGTACATGTTCCTTGATCTCTGCAGCCCGTAGGAGGATGTTATTATGCTCGCAGGTATGCACAGAGCAATGCCCTTGTCGCGCATCTGCTCTATCGCCTTCTTGTTTATCCTGAAATCAGAGAATGCCACAGCAGCCGGGGACATGCTAAGTATGCCGAACAGGTTGCTCCTTCCCGCATCCATGAATATGCTGCCCTCGACATCCTTGTTCCTGTAGCTGCTCCCGTCAACAACGTTGAGGTCCTTTCCGGCTATTAATATCTTCCTGTAGCCCAGGGACTTCTCCAAATCGCCGCCAATGCCGCATGTGTCATACGCAACGTCGTAGTAATCCAGCAAAACACCTTTTGGTTTACTTGTGCACGGGATTCTGCCCGAAAAGCTCGGTCTCCAAAACCTCCTTGGTCTTTTGCGGGGGATACATCAGCTTTATCAGCTTTGTGTGGCCCCTTATCCCCTTGCCCGATTCGAACGATGCAACAAGCCCCTGCATCTCCAGCTCAGAAAGGTACTTCCTGTACCACCGCTCGCTCTTCGGCTCCCTGTGTAGGCCCTCCGCTATGCTCTTGTACCTGTTGTATACTTCGCCGCTGAATAGGTACGTATCAATTCCGTCGGTAAGCTTCTTGTAGGAGCCGCCGCTCTGCGTAAGCATGGCTATCGAGTAAAGGACAAGCTTGTGGTGCTCCGGAAGAGTGCCTATGAGCTCGTACACTATGTCGTTGTCCGCAAGCTTGGACGCCTCCTCCGCCTCCTTCATCGTTATCCTTTCCGATTCCTTCTCCTCCGCCAGCTCCCCGGCCTTGGAGAGTATCTTGAGCGACAGCCTTGCATCGCCCCCTTCCCTTGCGGCTGTCGCGGCGATGAAGTGGAGAACCTCGTCGCCTATTATGCTGCTCTTGAATCCCTTTGCGGCCCTTTCCCTGATTATCTCGTAAAGCTCTGTTGCGTAATACGGCGGGAATACGAGCTCGGACTCATACAAAGTTGACAGGCTCCTGGGATCTAGCGATTCCTTGAAAGAAACGCGGTTGGATATGCCTATTATGGTCACGCCGCCCGCCTTTATGTCGCTGTTTATCCTAGTAAGCGTGTATATCAGGTCGTCAAGGTCCTTCACTACGTCGACCTCATCGAGTATCACAACCAGTATCTTGTTGTCCTCCTCTATCCAGCTGGTCAGCTTCTCGTAAAGATCCACTGTCCCATAGCCGCGCTTTGCGTACGTGGGGAGATGGTCGCTGACTACCTTGTTGAGCACCCTGTATCGCGAGTTGTATATCTTGCAGTTTATGTAGCTTATCTTGGCCTTTGTGTTAGGTATGGCCTTTACCTCATCAAGGACGTACTTCGTGCACGAGGTCTTTCCGGTGCCTGTTTTCCCGTATACGAAAAGGTTGCGCCCGCGCTCCCCCTTCAGCGACGGTGCAAGCGCACGCTCTATCCCGTTTATCTCCCTGCTCCTTGATATCAGCTTCTTCGGTATGTAATGAGGGGAAAGAACCTCTCGGTTAGCAAAAATCCTTGATTCAGAGAGCATTTCGTTAAGAGATTGCACGTACCCCACCAGACGTCCAGTATATATTGATGTGCTGATTTAAAACCTTTTCTTTATTGCACAAGCAGAAATCTGCAAATTCCGATGATAATCATTATTAACAAAGGTTTAAATTTCTGACATACAAAGTAATTAGAACGCGTAGAAGGTATTAGATGCGGGCTAGATTTTGGAATGTGCTGTTGCTAATTGCCGTAATGCTAATAGTCGCAGCCACGGCGCTGCCGCACGGGCAGGCGGTCACGCTTACGCCCACAAATACAGTACTTGATTCTGGCCAGACTGAAAAGCTGATGGCTTCGCTTTCAGGCGGCACAGGGGCATTCACCGTAAACTTCTACAACGTAAGCTCGGGAACCACAAGGAATTCCCTTTCAACCCTTGCCGTTGGCTGGTCGAATTCAACCCCTTACTTCTCAAACGTGCCATACAAGGGCGTGGTGGGCGAGCCATGCGTAATGGACGCGAGCAACAACATATACTGCATAGGTGGGGACAACAATAATACTGCGTTTTACGCCCCGACCAGCAGTTCAGGCATAGGCAACTGGATAAGCACCAACAGCTATCCATTGTTGAAATGGTCAAACGGGGGAATTGTCGGGGGCTACATGGGCTGCTCCCTGTACAGCGGCTACATATACTGCATAGGCGGCCATTTCACCGCCGCAGGCTCGGTAGGCACGAACGACGTCTATTATGCACCGGTCCTCGCTGGAGGCGGAATAGGTGCATGGTCATTCACGTCCAACTATCCTGCAAACGTTTACGACCTGTCATGCCCCACATACAACGGCTACATCTACTGCGTAGGAGGGGCCAGCACGGTGGCGAATTCCATTTACTATGCGAGCGTAAGCGGCTCTGGCATAGGCACGTGGGCCGCGACAACGCCATACCCGGATGTGATGACATCTGGCGCCGGAACCAAGCACGGCGCAATCGATCCTAAATGCGTGATATACAACGGCTACATCTACTGCCTTGGCGGGTTGAACGTTGATACAACTTCAAATGTGTTCTATGCACAGGTATCGTCATCCGGTGTCGGCTCTTGGTCAATTACTAGCAACTATCCTGTAACGATATACGACAACACCTGCGCCGTTTCCGGGAATTATCTTATATGCTCTGGGGGCAAGGTTACCGGAGTGGCATCCCCGTACAGCGGGACATACTTCACGTCGCTAAGCTCAACAGGGGTAAGCGCATGGCTTCCTGCGGCAAACTACATACTCCCGTTCTACTCTGGCGGCTGTGCGACGTCCAATTCCTTCATATATTGTGTCGGCGGCGGCAAAAACGGATTTCCTTCAGTTACGACAAATACCACATATGCGCGCGTACTGTCCAACGGGATAATATCTGCGCCCATCGTTACAAACACGTTCGTGGTGAGCTCCCAAACAAACGGCAACACGTTCACGTACAACATCATAGCATTGGATACCGGGACATCCACAACGTTCAACAGCATACCAAACACGATAACGGTGAACCAAAAATTGGGCACGCCAACGCTCTCAACTGTAGGCATAGCGGATGCGGGCCAGACAACAACATTCACTGCGAACCTGCCTCCTTCGCAAACAGGAACAAGCCCATACACGTATAATTACGTGTTATCGGGTTTCCTGACAACCAATGAACTGTACAAGGGGGTATCCAGCACAACAAACACCCTTGTAGTTACAATCAACTCGCTGGTAAATGCCGCGAACGTCACTGCGAGCGTCAAGATAAACGACAGCGCAAGCACCGCAAGCACCGCAAATTCTGTTACATCGCACACGTATGTGTATACCGCGCCAATCGCCTCGATAAGCTCCAACAACCCCTCATACACTACGGGCCAGCAGGAAAACATCAACGTGATAATCACTAACGGCGCAGGCCCATACTCTGCAAATTTCGTATACAGCAACGGGATAGTCGCAAACACCGTGTCAAACCTTGGCCAGATATGGACTCTTGATTCGAACAGCTATCCTGGCGATATATTTTTACAAAGCTGCACGCCGCAAAACGGCTACATCTATTGCGTAGGAGGGGAAAACGGCTTCAACTCCGATTCGTCCAACAGCGTCTACTATTCGAAGGTGCAGTCCGACAATTCAGTTGGCGCGTGGTCAATTACTAGCAATTACCCGCAGCAGCTGCAGGAGATGCCGTGCGTATCAACAAGCACAGACGTCTACTGCATAGGCGGATACAACGTATTCAATTTCTACGACGTGAACAGCGTCTACTATTCGCCGATACAGCCTGATAATTCCCTAGGCGCATGGCAGACGACGAACAGCTACCCGATGCTGATAAACGAGCAGAGCTGCATAACCTCTAACAACTACGTATACTGCATGGCAGGGGTAAACCAGTCGACCAACTTCGTATCGTTCAACGACGTTTACTACTCGCCGATATTGTCCGACGGGTCCCTTGGAGCCTGGGCAGCAACAAACAGCTACCCAGCAAACGTTGAAGGGCTTAGCTGCGTTACCTCCAATTCCGTGGTATACTGCATTGGAGGAGACCGGTATTTCAGCTCAGACTACGGAACAAATGTGGTGGCATACGCAAACGTGCTCGGGGCAGGGGGCCTGAGCGCATGGACGATAAGCCCCAACTACTACCCGATAAACATGCCGTTCGCACCATCGTGCGTTACCAATACCGGATACATCTACTGCGCAGGTGGCGCATATTACGGTAACAGCGTAAAGCTGAACAACGCTTACTATGCAAAGATACTGGGCGGCGGCGCTGGAATGGGCGGCTGGAACGCAACTACATCGTACCCGATTCTCGGGGTTGATTCAGGAGGCCTGGACTCAACCGCAACGCATCCGTGCGTCGCTTCAGGAAGCTACGACTACTGTGTAGGGAACGACGCAACGAACGTCATCTACCACGCGAAAATGTCGAGCTACGGGATCGCGGATCTGGCAAACTATACGTTTACAACTTCGCAAAGCTCATATACGTTTAATGCAGTGGTGACAGACACGGGAACCACAAGCCCATTCGTATTCAGCTCTCCGTCAAACACCATAAGCTCTGGATCATCCCCTTCAGGGCCATTGACCGCAACGCCCAACCCGACATCCATAACCAACGCAACAATACCGATTGGCAAGACCTCATACGCGAACACCGTAATAAGCGGGGGCACAGGATCATACAAAGGTGAATGGACATGGGTGAGCACAAATACAACGGAGCAGTACCTTGGCAAAATAAACCTACTTCCAAGCGAGCCGGAAGACGGTGCATTGAACCCTGCAGGCACGATGCTGTACGTGCCAAATTACGCCGGCGCAGGAGTCAGCATCATAAACACTGCAACAAACACGCTGGCCAATACAATACTTATTGGCGATTACAACGAGCCGTTCGGCATCGCTTTCGATCCTACCGGGAGCTTCGCATACCTTACAAATTCCCTGGGCGCGATAAGCGTCATTGACACATCAACAAACACAATAGTGAAGACCATACCCAATGCCTGCGGCAGCAGCCACATAATAATGAATCCTGCCGGAACATATGCGTATTGCATAGACGGCTCAACAATGAACGTGATAAGCCTGTCTACGAATGCCGTGACAGGTATTATTCCATTGCCGGGTGGCGCAAACAACTATTTTGCCATAAACCCCTCTGGGACGCTGTTATATGCTGTGACTTCTGGCTCGAATACCGTTGAAGTGCTAGACCTTTCGACCAACAAATTAGTAAACCACATACAAATAGACGGGATAGGGACTACGGTAGCGGGCAATACCGGAGGAGTTGCATTCAACCCCGCAGGAACGCTGGCTTACGTAACCTCATGGTATACTGGTACAAAGAACTACGGAAGCGCAAACGTGGTCGTGATAGACGTCGCATCCAATTCCATAGTGAATACAATAAACCTTGGCGCTGCAGGATACACCGGGGACATAGCCATAAACCCCGCAGGTACGATGCTCTACGTGCCGCTGAACAACAACGGCACCGTGGAGGTAATGGATCTTGCCACAAACACCGTTGTGAAAAACATCCCTACCGGGGTCATAAACCCCTGGCAGATCGTAATCAATTCCGCAGGAACCGTTGGGTATGTGATAGGCGGCGCATATGGCATGAACGGGACAGTGGCTGTCATGAACCTTGTCACGAATTCGGTTGCATACACGTTCCCGACCCAAATACTGGGTGCGGATGACGTGGTATTCGGGCCTTCAGGGCAGTATGCATATGTAACAAGCAACGGGAACGACACTAGAACCGGCGCCTCGTACAAATCGCCTGGAATACTTAACATACTCGATGCATCATCAAACACCATAGCGCACCAGGTATTTGTCAGCAACAACCCCGAGGGCGTAGCAATAAACCCCGCGGGAACGCTGGCTTACGTGATGAGCAACCCTACTTCTACCCCTTCAGCTGCAAGCACGATAAGCGTTGTGGATCTTGGCACTAGCACGGTAATTGCAACGATAAGCACGGTTGTACAGGGAATACACGTGGAATTCACGCCTAACGGCAATCTAGCATACGCAAGCAACGGCGTAAGGACCGACGTGATAAACGTCGCAACCAATTCCGTGATCAACTCCATAAGCACAGGAGGCGCCGTGGCATTCACCCCGGACGGCACGTTCGGGTATACCAGCGACGGCACCGTAATAAACGTGGCCCAGAATGCGATAGTGAACACGATAAGCGGCTTCACCGGATACTATTGGGGGAGGAGCATAGCAATAAACCCGCAAGGCACGTTCGCATATGCTGTCGGTGGCTCCGGCTCGACCAGCTACCTCAAGGTGGTGAATCTTGCGACGAATTCAATAGTAAACACCATCTACGCGCCCGCGCTTGGCGGAACAACTCCCTGGGCCATTGCCATATCTCCATCAGGAGTATTGGGATACATAACGTATGGCGACAACGATTCGCTTGGCGTTGTGGACCTCATTACAAATACCCCAATAGGCGCTCCGATAGCGGGGCAAAGGGGCAACATAGCGTTCAACCCCAAGGGCAATTACGCTTATGTCGTGCAACTTGCAGGGGCATTCGACAACGGCGGCGTGATGATAGTGCCGGCT
The DNA here is from genome assembly GCA_028866575.1 of Candidatus Micrarchaeota archaeon. Taxonomy (NCBI): domain Archaea; kingdom Nanobdellati; phylum Microcaldota; species Microcaldota archaeon. The sequence continues at coordinate 33,554 of JAGWHU010000008.1, forward strand.
CCTGAAACCAACGTCCAAAGTATTCCTGCAAACGGCATGCTCTCACTGACCGTAACAGCTACATCCAGCACCAGCGTAGGATTCAACTTAGGCGGCACTAATTATGTTGACGTGCCTTCATTATCCCCCCACACGACATTCGGCAAGTACTTCATCTATGGATCCGTACAGGACACAGGGACTAATGCATTGGTAATCCAAACAACGTGCAATCTTACAATTGTTTCTACAGGAAGCGTGCAGAGCTGCGGGACCACAACTACTACAACAACCACCTCAACGACAACCACAACAACCACGTCAACAACGGCTACTACAACCACAGTGCCCGTGGTTTCAACAGGCGGCGGAGGAGGCGGAACAGGGGGCAGCTGCACGCCAACCGTGACGCAGGAGCCGAACAGCTGCGTGCTCATAACCTGCTTCACCAACCCCCAAACAGTCAGGTTCGTAATCAACGGGCAGCAGTTCAATATAACCGACAACTACATTACCTCGAATTACACTGCCGTTGTAGTGAACAATGTGTGCTACATACTCTATCCCGGGATACCGCAAACGCTGGTCAGCATGACGCTTGGAGGAAACAGCACGGCTTCGCCGTACTGCGCACCGGTATCAAGCACGCAGACTACAACGTCCGCTACTACATCAGTTACCTACACTACAACGACATCGTCATCAACAACATCCACAACGAGCTCGTCAACAACATCCACAACCAGCACCGTATACACAACATCGTCCACAACGCTAACAACTACATCCACATCTATACCACCGACATCCTCATCGTCCACAACATCCTCCACTACCATACTGAGCGTGTCAACGACATCCATACCGTACAGCTACTTCACGCTTACGGCGGACAACAGCAGCAAAACACCTGCATATATTCCAGACGTTTCGCCGTTCAAGGCTTGCGCAACAATAGAAAGCCCCAATGGCACGGTGAACCCGCCATTATGCGTTAATACGAGCAGGGGCGGCGTGACCATTCCGATGCTTCCTGGCAGCAAGCTGACGTATCTGTGCGCGACATCTTACGGAAAGCCAGGGTCATGGGTTGAGTGGTACCAGTGGGTTGGCTCAACGCTGAACCCAGGGGGCACTTACGCCAGGTGGTTCAACAGCTCCGCGCTTGTACCCGGATCAAACATCACCACACAAACAGGATCTACAGTAATGTTCCAATCCACGCTGGTGTCGTTCACTGCATACATACAGACGGAAACCTCCTGCTGGTTTGGACTTGAAGGCATATGCATATTCTACAACACAGTTCCGAAGCCCGCGACAAACCCGAACGCCACGATAGCAAACTGCCCGCCCACGGCAAACGGCGGCACTACAGTTTCAACGACAATCCCTGCAACCGCATCGACCACAATCCCGGTCACGGGGCAGTCCACAGTATCAACCACGGCCCAAACAACGGTACCCACAACGCCGCAGACAACAGTAACCCCGACAACTACAATAACCCAGAAGGTCTTCACCACAGGAAACTACCTGTACTGTGTCTCGCCAATAAATGATTCCGCACTGACATTCTACTCAACGCTGTCAAACAACGGCATAAGCAACTGGACGCAGACGACAAGCATGCCTCAATTCAAAAATGACGGAGGCCTGGAATGCTTCTCCAGCGGCACCTATCTTTACTGCATGAACGAGGGCATATACGGGTCCAACACCCTTGGAAACCCGGTGTCCTTCTACACGAATCTTACAACAACAGGGGTGGCTGGCTGGAGCTCCACAACCCCATACCCGACAAATGCAACGCTCCAGTCCTGCATAGTGCAGAACGGATACGTATACTGCGTTGGAGGATTCAGCAACACCAATGCAGCATGCAACAACTGCGTTGATTCGCCCAAGGTGTACTACGCCAACCTATCCGGCACGGGTATAGGATCATGGGTGCGAACAACAAAATACCCGAGAAACGTTACCGATACAACGTGCTCAACCAGCAACGGCTACATATATTGCGTAGGGGGCCTGATGGACCCGCTTGTTGGAAGCGAGCCCGGCATAATATCCAGCCTGGCCTATTATGCTCCAATATCTTCAAGCGGAGTTGGCGCATGGGTGCGCACAACGAATTATCCTCTTAACGTATCGCTTGCGCAGTGCGGCATCAACGACAGCTACATATACTGCACCACAGGGCAGAAATTCAGCGTTTCATATTCGGCATCCTACTATGCACCGATATCCAGCTCGGGCATAGGCCAGTGGCTCCCGACTACGCGCTATCCGGTAACGCTGGAATCAGCAACGAACCTCACAAGCAAGTACTACGACCCGACGTGCTACGTAATGTTCGGATACATATACTGCTCGGAAAGCCCGTTGAACAAGGCATCAAACGTGAGCAGCTACTACGCCCCATTGTCAAAGGCAGGCATAGGGAAATGGATGCCGACCGCACCGTCATATTATCCAATATACTACTCGCCAGGAAACCCAGGATTCAGGGCCTGCACGCCAGCAACAGGGAAATCGGCGATTACCGTAACTACGACAATACCATCAACTACGTCCTCCACATCGATCGCAACTACAACCTCTGTCGCCACGACCACGTCATCCCCAACAACCTCAACAATACTGACAACATCGACACCAACGACTTCTTTGGCCACAACCACGATACAGCAGAAGACGTATAATCCAATGGGTCCTAACTTCGTTGCATTCACCCCATCAGGAAACGCGGCATATGTTACTGACCTATACAGCAACACCGTAAGCATAATAGACGTTCAGACAAACACAGTTACTGGATACATACCTGTGGGGCTTTCGCCCGGCGGAATAGCGGTGAATCCCCAGGGCAACCTTGCGTATTCGGTTAACTTCGGAAGCGGAAATGTAAGCGTAATAGACACCGCGACAAACAAGGTTATCAAAAGCATAAACGTGGGCACGAACCCATCGAGCGTGGCATTCAGCCCTTCAGGAAAGGTAGCATACGTGCCGAACAGGGGCAGCGGCACCGTAAGCGTAATCAACGTTTCAACGAACACGGTAACAAGCTCGATAGGCGTTGGATCTGCACCAGACTTCGTGGCATTCGACCCCTCTGGTGCCATAGCATACGTAACAAGCGGCCTTAACAGCAACGTGATCGTGATAGACGTATCTACCGGATCAGTTCTCAAGAAGACGTACGTACCTTACGGCAATCTTGGCGCTGAGCCAGAGGGCGTGGCATTCAGCCCATCAGGCTCTTTCGCATATGTTGCGGACATGTACTCTAGCCAATTTAGCGTGATAAGCACGTCGACAGACACCGTTACAAAGACGATAAGCCTGTATCCACCTACAACTCACTCAGAGTTCGTGGCATTCAATCCATCCGGAACCCTAGCGTATCTTACCGGCGGGGGATTCTTCGGAAACGTAACTGTAGTAAACGCAGCAACCGATGCAATAGAATACAACATACCTGTAGGCAAATACCCCGCGGGCCTTGCATTCCATCCTTCAGGATCATTCGCCTATGTTACTAATGAGGAAAGCAACACAATCAGTGTCATAGAAGTTGCAACTGGGAAGCTTGCGAGGACCATACAGATCCAATAACAGCCCTGTTCTATATAATATAAACAATACCTGCCTGTTTTCCATGTATGAACTTTTGCCGCAAACAGCAGTTCTGCGATACCAAAAAGATGAAACTAAAGGTTTAAATTAATGCCTTGCCAAGTAATTAGAACGCGTAGAAGGTATTAGATGCGGGCTAGAACGAAATTTGCATTGTCTCTAATCGTAGCTGTGGCTCTGGTGCTCCTGCTGCATAACAGCGGCGTAATAAAACTATTGCCCGCAGCCAACGCAAACTCCGGCTCGGCAAACCTCCAGCTCCAAACTTTCGATGCACCGGCAAACAACACTTATCTGTTTTGCGTAGGCGGAGGATACGGCGGGCCTACATCATATTACGCGCCTCTAACGGCAAACGGGATAGGCAACTGGAGCTCCACAACGCCCGTGCCCCAAGGATTCAACACATATGGTGGATATCTTCAGACAACCTGCACCACCAACGGCAACTTCATATACTGCATCAACGACAGCGACTTCACCCCAAGCTCTTCCTACTATGCACAGCTTTCCACAAATGGCGGCATAACCAACTGGCAGTCCAGTTCCCCATTCCCGTACAACGACGTTGACATACCAGGCTGCGTGCAGTACAACAACTACATGTACTGCGTGGGCAGCGGCGCCGACAGTTACGGCACGGGGGCCTCATGCGGCTTTACGTACAAGTTCGACTGCGCATTCATAAAGCAGGTCTATTATTCGCCGCTCACTTCGGGTGGGATGACTGGCTGGAGCGCGACCACGCCATATCCAAGGGACGTATGGGGCACCGAGTGCGTTGCGGATTACGGGAACATATACTGCATAGGCGGAACCTTCGATCCTGTAGTTGTCAACAATTGCGGCTCCGGATGCCAAACTGGAGGCACGATTGTATCCAACCTTGCATATTATGCGCCCATATCAGGCTCAGGCGTCGGAACATGGTCCAGGACTACTAGCTATCCTATAAACGTTACGGAGAGCCTATACTGCGGCATCAACGACAGCTACGTATACTGCACCCAGGGCCAGAACATAGGGGTAACTTATACTGCATCCTACTATGCACCGATATCCTCGGGCGGAATAGGCCAATGGCTTCCCACAACAAGCTACCCCGTTAACGCGATAGGGGACGGTTGCTACATAAACGGCGGCTACATCTACTGCCTTCAAACGCCCGGAACTTTCGGAATCCAGAGCTACTATGCCCCATTGTCAAAGGCAGGAATAGGCAAATGGAAGCCGACTAACAACTATCCAGCTTCGGGCCTGATGCCTGCATGCATAGTCGCAACCCCGCAATACGTATCGACGCTTAAGGTTACCGTGACGCCTGCAAGCGCACTCATAAACAGCGGCCAGACAGCGCCTCAGTTCACGGCATTCGCAAGCGGCGGCAAACCCCCCTACTCGTATTCATGGTCTGTAGGATCAAACCTTGCGGTAGTCAGCGGCTGCACGACCGGCTCGACGACATGCACAGTATCAGGCACAAATACCGGCGCATCAGCAATATCATCGCTTGTAACCGTAACCGCAAAGGACAGCGTGCCTTCCACGGCAACGGCATCAGCAGTAGTCACGATAAATCCCCCGTTGCCACTTAAGGTGGTGATAACCCCTACTAGCGCAACCGTCAACAACGGACAGACAGCGCCTCAGTTCACAGCAACGGCATCTGGAGGAACAACCCCGTATTCGTATTCATGGTCGATAGGGTCCAACCTTACGGTAGTCAGCGGCTGCACCACAGGATCTACGACATGCACAGTATCGGGGACAAACCTGGGCACTTCGGCGATTTCCACGAAAGTCACCGTAACCGCAACCGACAGCGCATCCCATACCGCATCCGCATCCGCAACCATAACGATAAACCCTCAGCCGCAATTGGTTGTCACGATAAGCCCGACAAGCGCGACCATCAACAGCGGCCAGACAGCGCCGCAGTTCACAGCTACTGCAAGCGGCGGATCCCCTCCCTATTCCTATAAGTGGGTACTGGGGTCCGGCCTGGCAATAGTGAGCGGCTGCACTACATCTTCAACTACGTGCACCGTATCAGGAACAAACATAGGCACCGCTCCGGTTTCCTCCATTTTGACCGTGACCGCAATAGACAGCGCATCGCGCACCGCATCCGCATCTGCAACCATAAGAATAAACCAGTCAACGACAACCACCTCCACTACATCATCCACGACAACATCAACCACCTCATCCACTACCTCCTCCTCGACATCAACATCAACCTCAATCACTACAACCACATCGGTTACCACATCCACCACCAGCACTTCAACCATAATAACTTTCACAACAACCTCAACGTCCTCGATATACACTACATCCTATACAACAACATCCATCTGCCCGCCAGGATACACGTCAACACTGTACCCTGTAACCACAAGCGCTAACCCGACGACAGCAACGACAACGGCATTCCCATCGCCCCAATCAACCACGTCAACCATATCCTCAACGACAAGCTCCACAACAACTTCCGTATCCATTCCTACTACAACTTCGATATCAACTTCAACAACATCCTCAACCACAACCACCACAACAAGCACGACAACATCCATATAGCGCATAATGCTCGAACGCACGTGAAATACTGCATTTTTCGGGTTTTCAGCGCCAGGCCGCAAAGAAAAGCATTGATTGGCCGTTTTGATATCCAAATTCATGAAAATTCAGTGTATAAAATACTTTTTATATAAAAACGCATTTTGCGACACAAAACCGCAAAACTAAAGGTTTAAATTAATGCCTTGCCAAGTAATTAGAACGCGTAGAAGGTATTAGATGCGGGCTAGATTGTGGAATGTAGCGTTGCTAATCGTAGCTATGGCTCTAGCGGCACCACTGATCGCATCGCATATATACTCCGCATCTGCTACTCCGATAATCAACAATCCTGCGATGGTGGGAGCATCAGGATCTTCGGTACACAGGATAAACTCCTCCTTCTTCGGCATGAGCATAAACGGCGCTAATCCCCCATACAGCAACATAGGAACTCTGGGGAAGCAACCAGGGCTCAACTGGTACTACAGGGAGCCAAGCAAGAACGTTTACTCTTGGAGCGCAATGGACCAGCAGGTAGTGCAGGCGGAAAGCGCAAACGAAACGATAATCGGTTACATAGACGGCCCGCCGCAATGGGCATCATCGCAGCCCAATTCCGCATGCCCCGGAGGCATAACCGGATACTGCTATCCTCCAAATATGACCGATTACGTTAATTACCTAACAAATATGAGCACGCGCTACAGGGGCAAGATAAAATACTACGTAATCTGGATAGAGCCGGACAACAAGGCGAAGTGGAACGGCAGCGTGTCGCAGATGGTAAACATAACAAAGTCAGCATACGATACAATAAAGCTAAACGATCCCAGTGCTCAGATCATAATGCCTGCAGTTTCCGGATCCGGCGGAGTGCCTTACTTCCAGTCCTGCGGCAGATTCTGCTGGCTTTACTCATTCCTGCAGGCAGGCGGCGGCAAGTACATCGATGCGATATCCTTCCACGGGTATCTGGATAACTGCTCGTACTCGTATGAGCAGGTTCCGTGCTCGTATGGCCTAGGTTGTAGCGACGCGATTACCTGCGCAGGGCAGCCGCTAATAACCCAGATAAGCGACATACTTTCATACGAGAACAAATTCGGGATAAACAAGCCGATAATAGACGAGGAAGGCGGATGGGGCATAAACAAGGAGCTTTCCAACCCCAAGCTTGAGGCAGCATACATATCGCGATGGTACATAATTCAGGCAAGCGCCGGGGTGCGGACAGCCGTATGGTATTTCTGGAACCCGCAGAACGCCAATACTAGCTGGGACTACGGGAGCAACGTGTCAGAGGCCCTGCCCCTTCAGGCTTACAAGCAGACTTACAAATGGCTTGTAGGGTCTACGATGACCGGCACATGCTCCTTGTCCGCATCGCTATGGTCATGTCCAATGAGCCTAGGTTCCGGGCAGAATGCGCTTATCCTGTTTGCTAATTCCAACTCCTCCTCAAAAACATATTCCGTTCCAAGCGGCTATACTGCAATCCAGTATCTCAACGGGACGTCATCAAGTGTAAGCCCGGGCAGCCAGATAACTGTAACATACGCGCCTGTGGTTCTTGCCGCATCGTCAACCGCATTCGGCACACAACAGGCGAAACAGACAATTCAGTCATCAACCGCATCAACTACAGTTACCAGCACTGTTACGATAGCTGCCACAACCGGCTCAAACATACTGTACAACATACAGGTAACGGGGATACTCTACACCCCGATACAGAAGTCGGTTTCCATACTCATATGCCCGATATCAACTACGGGCTCAACTACCACAACAACAATACCTGGTGGAATATGCCTGCCTACATCAACATCCACTTCATCAACCACATCTACAACGTCATCCACCACTACGACGATATGTCCTAATGGCATAGCATGCAGGCCTACGACTACAACAGCCTCATCCACATCCACGTCAACCACGACAATACCAACTACGTCCATATGCCCGACAGGGACCATATGCGTATCGTCAAGCACATCAACTACCAGCACAACAACAATATCGTCTACGTCACTTACCACAACAACCATATGCCCGTCAGGATTCAGCTGCACCCCATCAAGCACCTCAACATCCACAACCACAAGCTCAACAGCAACCACCACATCCACGATCTGCCCGCCGGGCATAACCTGCAACCCATCAACTACATCCACATCGTCCACAACATCAACCACAAGCACGTCCACCACTACAACAATCTGCCCGTCAGGGTTCAGCTGCACGCCGTCAAGCACCTCAACCACTGCAACAACGACCTCCATATGTCCGTCAGGGTTCTCATGCATATCAACATCCTATTCCACAACAACCATATGCCCGACAGGGTTCACCTGCACCCCATCAAGCACCTCAACATCCACGACCGGATCGACAACATCAAGCACTACTACGACAATATGTCCGAAGGGAAGCGCATGCAACTCCACGTCAACCACATCATCCTCAACAACATCATCAACTACAACCATACCTACATCGTCCATCTGCCCGACAGGGACCACGTGCACCACATCCTCAACATCAACAACAACCACAACGATACCCACGACTACCTCGCTCACAACCACGACAATCTGCCCGTCAGGATTCACATGCACGCCTTCAACCACATCCACATCCTCGACATCCTCATCCACCTCAATAACTACTACAACAATATGTCCAACAGGGCTCACATGCCTGCCATCATCCACAACCACATTATCAACTACGTCATCCACCACATCAATACCCACAACGTCCATCTGCCCAATAGGGACCACGTGCACCACATCCTCGACAAGCACCTTATCGACCACATCATCCTCTACCTCATCACTATCCACATCAACCTCAACCAGTTCCACGTCGCTGACGACGCTCCCATCCACAACCACGATCTGCTTGTTCGAGAACGAACTGTCGGAAGGGTGCTCGCTATCCAGCACAACGATATCATACACAACCACGACAATCTGCCCGTCAGGATTCACATGCAACCCGTCATCCACATCCACTTCAACGGTTCCAACCACGTCAACCACATCGACCATATGTCCTTCAGGAACAACATGCGCCCCGACAACATCCACAACAACAGTCCAGACTACGACAACCGTGCCAACTACGTCCATCTGCCCGGCCAACTTCAACTGCATATCCTCAACCACAATACCCTCCACATCCACGTCAGTGAGTACAACATCCTACACAACAACCACGATCTGCCCAACGGGCAGCACATGCAACCCATCCACAACATCCACCTCATCATCATCAACGGCGCCAACCACGGCAACAACCACAATCTGCCCGGCAGGATTCACATGCCTGCCAACTACATCATCAACCACAACCACTACGTCCACAACCTCAACACCCACGACATCCATCTGCCCATCAGGAACCACATGCATACCATCAACAACGATCCCGGCAACCACAACCATACCAACAACAACATCCTACACCACCACAACGATCTGCCCGTCAGGGTTCATATGCACGCCATCAACCACTACAACTTCATCAACAACATCAACGCTCTCAACAACAACCACGATATGCCCAACAGGATTCACATGCAACCCGTCAACCACCTCAACAATACCAATTACGTACACGACAACGACAATACCGACAACATCCATCTGCCCGCAGGGCACTACATGCCTGCCATCCACTACATCCACTTCCATACCTACGACCTCGACTGTGCCCACAACTACAACAATATGTCCTTCAGGCAGCAGCTGCAACCCATCCTCAACCTCATCCACGACGTCCGTGACATC
>JAGWHU010000009.1 GCA_028866575.1 Candidatus Micrarchaeota archaeon
GGGAGTATACCTTCTCGACAAATAATAAAATGAGAGAGAAGGAACTACTTCTGAAGGCGGTGGTGTACAACAGATTCTTGACGTAACTCTCGTCAATAGACAACTACTGAAAAGTGTGCCTAATTTTTCAGTAGTTATTGGACACAGGCTGTTATACGAATAGTTTATATATCTAAGCACCCTTGTTAGTCACGTGCAGGAATGACCTCAATTACTAAGTCCAAAATTGAAGAATCAGTGCCAAAAAAATCAGTGCAGGAAAAGTTGATGTGCCTGGCAAGGGGGATTTACGCCAAGGAGAAAAGGGCCATCGCGGGAATCGTTTTGTCATCCATTGTTGCCACCCCCGCGCTTGCCAGGAAAAGGCATGAAAGGACTCTGTACAACCTTATGATCGGTGAAACATTCAGGCACGATTCCGCAAGCATAGAGCGGATAGTCCACGCAGTGCCGCAGTTGATGGACCACGGCGGTCCCGCATATTTGATAAACGGGCTTACCGACAGCGGATGGTGGTATCAATTCGGAATTGAATACAAATGGCCATCAACTAACGAACGCAAAAAATTCTACTTCACCTATGAAATATGGGACAGCAAGGATTCCAAATGCAACAATTCTGTGGCAGACGTCTCAATTATCTACCCGATGAAATTCCCGGATTCAAAAAACGCCGGCACCAATCCAATGCTCTACAGGGAGACAAACTCCCTCAGGATAAAATCCGGAGACTGGGTAAAGCTGGGCATGAGGATTCAAAACGGCATGATAATCATGTCCGGAAAGGACACCCGCAACGGCACAACAATGGAAATCGGCTTTAAGGCGAACGGCAGCAAATTTGTTGGGACAAGGGGCGACGACAGCGAGATAGCCGGGTGCTTCAGCGGGTTGCTGACAGAGCTCTATACATATTCCAATATTCCTCCAAAAGAAAAGGAAGTGGAGTACATAAGCACCTACGGTGAAAAGAACAGGTCGCCTATAGTGTGGTGCACCTTTGACAGGCTGGTCAAGGACAGGTTCGACAACGAATACGACAAGGAGAAATCGATTAAAAGCCTTTCAACCGGTGCCACTTACATAAATATGGGGATAGCAAACATGGAAATTTCCTCGGACGTTTTCGTGACTGGCAACAAGAAATAAGCCAACTCCAATCCTGGAAGTTCGCGTGATGAATTGCAGAGGACCATGAAACTAGTTGAGAGGGACGGCATTCATGCAGCGATAATAAGCGATGGGCGCGTACTCATACTAAAGAGGATGGACCTCCCGATAATACGCCATTTCATAACCCATCCGGGAAAGTGGTATTTTGTCACCGGCGGAAGAAAAAATAATGAGAGGCACATAGATGCTGCATACAGGGAGATACGCGAGGAAACCGGCCTTCTAAAGAGCAACCTGGAATTGCTCGCGGATGAAATTGAGGTGACAATAACGGACAGGGACAAAGGAATCTACTGGAAAAACGAGTTCTTTGTTTTCCGCTCAAATTCGCAAAAAGTAAAGCTGAACTTCGAGAACACGCAATGCAAGTGGCTTGATTTCCAGGAGCTTGCAGAGAACGAAGACATAAAGGAGATGCTGGTGAACAGGGACGAGATACTCGCCATCATGATGTCGCATATGCGATAGAAGGATTATCTTTTGCCTGAGAATTGCGGAAAATTAAGACTTCCCTCGACATCCATGTTCCTTATCGGCAAGTTTCCGACGATCACATTGGTGATTTTTGCGTATGAGAGCGATGCATCATCATTTTCATAAAGGTTCTTGTGCGCTATTATCGCGCCCTTTATGGCATTTTCCTCATTTTCAAAGCAGCCTATCCCGAAAAAGGTATAGCTTCCGCTCAAGGTTGCCAGATACCCGAATGTGTTTATGATCGGCAATGTCTTGTTCAGATCCTTGTAGTACTGTATGCTGTTCCTGTACGTTGCGAAAATTGACGGCGTGTACTTGTGCTCCAAAAAGAACGCGATGTTGTAGTTGATTGGTGCTTTTTTCAGCACTACGGTGAATTTGTGTATCAGCCCGGTTTTGGAGATTTTCTTCATCCTGTACCTTACCGTCTCCACGTCCTCCTTCAGTATATTTGCCATGTCTATATAGGAAATTCGCGAATCCCCGTTCAACAGCATGATTATCTTCTTGTCCAGCCTGTCCAGCCGCAATTTGGAGATATCCAGGTTCCTGAGCACCTCGTTACCTATGGGTATAAATCCCGAATTCACGACGTTTACGATAGATGTTTTAATCGTGGGCCTGAACGGCAGCAATTTGCTCAGGGCCCTCACGCTCCAATCAATGTATTCCTCCCCTGAATTTATGACCATCTTCATGAGGAGGTCGAAATCCCCCTCCGTTTCTGCAGCAAAGAAAGCGAATTTGCTTTCCTTCAGCATGCTCATTATGTCCTTCCTGTCCGGCTTGCTGTCAAATTTTACGGTAATTATGTAGTTTTGCACAAAGCCGAGAAGACTCCTGTCCAATTCAAGCGTGTAGTACAGCCCGAATTCCTTCTCCAGGAACTTCATGTTATTCAATATGGTATTCCTGGAGCACTTCATTTTTTTCGCGAGGGCCGTAACAGGGATCCTTGAATTCTCGCTTAGCTCGCGCAGCAGAGCCCTCTTTACGTAGCTGTATTCCTTCACGGGTAGGATACTCTTTGCAAGTTTATAAATATTTCTTCTTTTCATTGCCAAAGCCTAAATCTATTAATCGCCAAAAAAATACCCTTGAGATTGAGCAAAAGGGTAAAAACCTTAATAAAATTATGAATAATTGAAACGATATATATACTTTTGTTTTAAACTATCTACAAGGATACTGGGTTAAAGTACGTCACTGGGTGGAAAAGGTTTTACATGGGACGGTAAAAGCGGATTCTAATACCCCCGCGCCGTCCCAACATATTTTTATTTATCATCCTACCGGAATGGTATCTACTTCCATTCTATGGGCTTGTAATCGTCCTTGAGGTAAATGCTCCTTATTGGATTGTATCCCTTTACGACTTCTGTTATTTTTGCAAAGCTTACCGTTGGATTGTCCTGACTGTAAATTTTTTTGTGCTCCATGACTGCCTCCTTTATTCCAGTTTCCTCATTTTCGAAGCAGCCCATACCAAAGAGCGTATAGCTTCCGCTCATGAGCGAAAGATACTGGAATTTGTTTACCGCATTCAGGTTCTCCTCAAAACCAATATAGTAATTGCGCGCCTTTTCATACCTTTCAATTATACCGGGTGAGAACTTGTAATTCATCAAGAACACTATGTTATAATCTGTCGGAGGTTTTTTCAAGACAATCGTGAATCTCCTTATAATGCCCGCATCCGACAAGGCCCTTATCCTGTACCTTATAGTCTCCACATCCTCCTTCAACATTTTTGCGATCTTTTTGTATGTGGTCCTTGAATTTTCATTTAGAATCACGAGTATGTTCCTGTCCAGGGGGTCAAAAGACTCCAAGCGGGCATTTTGCTTGAGATCCTTTATCGTTGAATCCTGCAGGGGCATGAACCCTGTATGCACCATCGAAATCAGCGACGGCTCAACCACCGGCTTGTAGTCAAGGAGCCCGATGATGATTTTTATGGCGCTTCTCATGTATTTTTCTCCTGAATAAGCGGCTATGTTCATGATCAGGTCGAAGTCCCCGCTTGTCCTTGCGGCAAACTGCACGGTGCCTTCCTCCTCAAGCAATTCCTTCAAATACTTGGTTTTAGGCTTCCTGCCGAACTTTATGCACCATATGTGGCTTTGTATGAACAGCATTTCGGTGTTGAACTCGAGCGTATAATGCAGGTCAAATTCCCTTTCCAGGTATTTAATGTTGTTTACTATGGTATTCCTGGAGCACTTCATTTTTTTCGCGAGGGCCGTAACAGGGATCCTTGAATTCTCGCTTAGCTCGCGCAGCAGAGCCCTCTTTACGTAGCTGTATTCCTTCACACAGATATTTTTGCATCAGAATATAAAAACATTACCATTAATATTGGGAAAATTAGGCAAATATAGGTCTTTAACGTGTAAATTATGTATTAATGTTAAGGTTGCCATATAAAAACTGATTAAAAACGTAAAAATTTGTATTTATTTCAAAACCCTGTATTGCGTTTGTCATTATAAAAATATAAAACTGAGCAAAAGGGTAAAAACCTTAATAAAATTATGAATAATTGAAACGATATATATACTTTTGTTTTAAACTATCTACAAGGGTACTGGGTTAAGGTACGTCACTGGTAGGGGGCAAGGCGTGGGGGGCTGAAAAATGTCATATCTGCGTCACCCCCTTATGATGATTAAGCAATAGGGTGGAATAATAGGGTGGAAAAATGAGAATCTTCAGGACAAAAAAGGCCATCTTGGAAATGATATCTGGGAGTCCTAAGACTATGACTGACATAAGCAAGCAGCTGGGTCTTGCGCCGTCTACCGTAAGCCAGCATCTTACAGAGCTTAAGATGCTGGGCGCCGTGATGCTGGTGGACGCAAGCAGCAGGAGGAAGTGGAAATACTACAAAAAGGTTGACGGGTTCGACTTTGGAGTGGTTGAAAGGCTCAAATACGTGATTAACGTGAAGGCCCCGTTCATCAAGCTCAGGCCGTTCAATTACGTGTGAGCTACTGGCTGTAATTTATGTGCCGTAAAATGTCAACGCAACCGCAATGATTACTATGAGGGTAGAACTAAAGAGCAAAGTGAGGCCCAGGCTGATTATTACTGGTTCTCACGTGCTGGATTACCCGAATTTGGAATTTAAGGCGGCACCAGGCAAAAAGGTCTACTGGGTTTCCAAAAGGAACAGATACGGGCTAAAAGCAAATTCAGTCAAGGAAATATCTGTAATATCTGTATTGGATGGTGCCCGATGACCAGGGTTGTCAAAACAGGAAACATGGGACTGGGCGTAATAACCGGATTCATAGCCATGGTTATAATAGGATGGATACCTGTAGTTGGGGCTTTCATAGCAGGGATCATTGCAGGGGCAATCGCAAAGGGCTCAGGCAGGGGAATGATGGCTGGGTTCCTCTCGGGGATATTCGGGCTTGTTCTCCTGGCGTTCCTGTTTACGGCACTGGGAGGCTCCATAGGCGGAGGGATAGGCGCATTGGTGGGCGGCCTCTTCGGGATAGGCGTAAGCAGTCTGCTAGGGCTTATAAGCATAGGCGGCATAATACTGGTGACGATAGGCGGGCTGATTGGAGGATCTCTTGAGCCCAGGGTTATAGAGAAATCCGGAAAATACACAAAGGCAGATGTTGAAAACGATGACGACGAAGGGGACGAGCAGCCCGAAGATGCAGGCGACGACGCCCCAAGAGTCTCTGGAAAGCCAGACGAGGAGCACATGAAAATACTGAAGCTGAGATATGCGAAAGGGGAAATAACCAAGAAGCAGTTCGAGGCGATGAAGAAGGATCTGGGCTCCTGAAGTCGCATTGCAGCTGTCATATAGGATATCCTAAACATTTAAATAAATTTCCGGACAGATTAATACTGGTGTTTAGAGATGTGCGATAGAAAAGCCGCAATCGAGATAAGGAATTTCCTGACGGACAAGGAACTACTTGAGATGATGAAGGACTACAGGAGGAGCCTGGAGACCGAGGTAAGGGAGCTGTCCAAGAGGATAGAAATGATGGAGAACAACTGACATTCTATCCATATCATCAGTTTGACGGCATGACCGCATCCTTAAGCGCGTCAGCGCATTTGCAGTTCCTCTGCCCTGGCACGCGCCCTGCCGTCTCCCTGACAAGGTCCTTTACCTTGCCGATGTTCCTGGAAAAGGCCTCTATGACCTCCTTGTGGCTTACCGGCTCCACACCTTCCACTCCGATGAGCCCGGAGTCGTAGTCCGTCACAACGCCGAATGCAATGTAGCAGATGGATCTCTCCCTTGCAAGCGCAACTTCGGGGTACTGCGTCATGTTTATCAGGTCGAATCCCTGCTTCCTGAACAGCATCGATTCTGCCCTTGTCGAGAACCTCGGCCCGTTTATCACTATCACTGAGCCACTGCCAGAATAATCCAGGCCAAGGCTTTCGGCCGCGGAATTTGCTATGCCTCTCAATTCCGGGCAGTAAGGATCCGCAGTGCTCACGTGCGCAACCTCCTTCTCGAAGAACGTATCCTCCCTTCCGGAAGTGAAATTCACGAACTGGTCCAGCGCGACTATCTGCCCTATCTTGTATTTAGGGTTCAGGGACCCGACTGCATTCGTAGCTATTATCCTGCTCACCCCAAGATCGTGCAGCGCCTGTATGTTCGCCCTGTAGGGCACTTTGTGCGGCGGTATGTTGTGCCTTTTCGAATGCCTCGGTATGAACGCCACCCTCCTGCCTGATATGGTTCCTACCGATATGCTGTCGCTCGGCTTGCCGTAATCCGTGTCCACGTCAATGCTCTCCGCATCCTCGAGAAGCGAATAGAACCCCGATCCGCCTATTATGCCTATTTCAGCCTCCATCTAATCACCTGTTTATCTCCTTGAAAGACCACTCAAATCGCCATTTCCGTTACTTTTCCTGCCTTTTGCAATTCCCATGAGTATATCTGGTAGCTCGGGCCAGTTCATCGCAACTGCAAAGTTCGGATTGCCCCTGTTCGCATTCCTGAAGTCCTCGTTCCACGGCTGCGCCAGCAGCACCGCACCCAATCCGGCATTTGCGAAGGCCTCTATGACCACGTGGTTGTCGTCCACAATCACGTCCACGCCAGATCGTGTCTTTTCCTTTGGATCCCTGCACCAGAATATGCTGTCGATGCCTGTTATTCCCCTGTAATCCAGGTAGCTGTGTATGGTCTTTCTGTCAGCTACGGTTGATGTCACCTGCAGTATCCTGCCGTAAGTGCGCCTGAAATCCCTTACCATTTCCGGTATGCGCGGGTGCTCCAGCGGTATTGACCTGTAATCCCTCCAGACGTCCTCGAATGCGACCGTAGCCTGCTCCCTGGTGAGCCTCCTGAACGGCTCGTTTTCCGTCAGCTCGTGGTGCCTTATCTCCTCCTTGCTTGCCTTTATCCCGTGCCTTCTCTCCATCAAAAGAAGCATGGGCCTCCAGGTGTCCGTGAAAGTTCCGTCAAGATCGAATCCAATAGTGACCATGAAAATACCTAGAACATCTCGTATTTGCCCCTTGCAAGCTCCTCTGTTATGTAGCTCATGTTGCTTACTGTTTCGCTCGCAATGTCCCTCACCTTGGAGCTTATGGGGTCAAGCCTTTCACCCCTCTCCATTATCGCCTCTATGTACAGGCTCTTGGGGTCGTTTATCTTCCTGCCTATCTGCGATACCATCGCCACGTTGCACTCCCTTATCATCGGGTAGAGCTTCACTATGTCCTGCGCTATCTCCCTTGAGACTATGCTGTATATCTTGCCCACGTGGTTCACCGGGTTCTTTCCTGCTGCGGCCTCGAGGCTCATGTGCCTGAAAGGGGTTATGAGCCCGTTGACCCTGTTGCCCCTTCCGACCGCGCCGTCATCCCCTGACTCGCAGCTCAGCCCTGACTTGGTAAGGTAAACCTCCCCGAGCTCGTGGGAATCGCCGTTGTTTATCGCTATGCTCACCTCCTTGCTCGTGATCTTCTTGGCGTTGCCCAGTATGTCTTTAGCTATCCTCTCCTTTGCAGCCGCATATTCGTCAATGCTGTTGATGAATCTGGCCACGAATGCTATCGCTACGGTAAGCGTTATGCTGTCGTTCTCCCTGACTCCCATCACCTTCACGTCCTCCCCTACCATTTCCATTGCCCTCTTGTAATCCTTGCCGTTGAGGAACCTCTCCGTCTCAAGCGTGAGCCGCTCCGTTTCCGTGAACGGCGCAAAGCCCAAGCCGAAAGAGGTATCATTCGCAAGCGGCATCTCAGTCGCCCTTGCGAATATCTCGTTCAGGTCCCCGGATCCCTTCATTATCTTCGGCACTATCACCACCTCCTTTTCCAGGTCGAGGAACCTGGTGTGCTCCCTGAGGTAATCGAGCGCCGCCTTTTTCGCGATCTCGTCTACCGCAATCCTCTCGTTCTGGAAGTCCTGCGTGGCCCTTCCGGCAACTATGACCTCTATCGGCTTTGTTATGACTCCTTTCCCGAACTCCACCTCCGAAGACCCCCCTATTATGAGCCCCTTGTCAACGTTGTGGTGGAGTATGCGCCCAGCGTTCTCTATGTACTCCTTGTTCAGCTCCAGGCTTACGTTCTCCACTATCCCGTCTATGAGGCTGTCAGGATGCCCTACTCCCTTGCGCTCCACGAACTCCACAATCTGCTCGTCAACGCGCACCCTGTCCTTCTGCTCTATGTGTATTGCCCCCATTTATTTCACGGAATTAAGACGCACACGCGGAATAAAAATCAATCGCGTGCAAAAAAAGAAAGGCGGTAAAAGAAATGCAAACTTCCGAATACCCGCTATTTCCTCATGAGCGATTTCATGTAGCCATCTGCATATTCCTCGAACTTCATGCCCTCCTGCCATGAAATCATGAGCGACGGCCTCTTTGCCCTGTAGAAGTGCGGCACCCATTCCGGTATCTCGACAATCTTGCACGGCAGTTGCGAGAACGTCTCTATCTGAAGGTTTGTCGCGGACTTCTGGGCCGTCCAGGCAACCTCGCCGTCCAGCAGCACCACGTGCTGCCTCTCCGGATGGGAATGCCCTCCCCTTGAGAACCCCTCATTCGTGTATGCTATCCTATATTCCTTCAGGCCCTGCTCCTCGTTGTAAGTCAGCGTCGTTACAGATCCCTTGCCGTCATCCTGCACCTTCATTGACGCGGGAACGTGGCCGTTGCTTCGCACCGATGCGTTCCTCGATGCTATATAATCTCTCAACCCATCGTCAAGATACTGCTTGAAATCCCCCTCCAGCCACGTTACTATTACCGAGTCCTTTTCCGCCGTGAAAAAGTGCGGTATCCTTTCATTTATCACGAAATCCGTGTACAGCCTGTGCGCCGATGTGTTGAAGCCATTGCCCTCCAGCTTTTCCGTCCATGTCGCCTTGCCTTCCAACAGCACCGCATGCTGCTTCGTGGGATGTAAATCGCCCCCTCTGGAAAACCCCTCACGCGTGTATATTATCGTGTATTCCCTGGGACGCATGCCTGTGTTGTAATCCAGCGTGGTTATGGACCCCCTTTCATCCTGGTGCAAGATCCTTGAGACCAAAGCAGGCCTGCTTTGTTGTTGTACCGGTCCGGTTGCTTCACTTGTAAGAGTCTTTGTTACCCCCATGTTATCGCTCTTATTTAATACACGCACGCTTCTTCAATATAAAAGCCTTTCCTATGAAATCCGCATGCATGAAACGTTCATAATTGCTGCTTTGCCGCATTTATTATGCTTCTTATCTTCTCGAGGAGCCCCCTCTCCTCGTCGCTTATGAGGTTTGAGAAGTCCTTCGTGAGCAGCTTATAGTCCTCCTCGCCTATGTAGGTGTAAAGGACCTGGTTCTCCCTTATCTGCCTGCCGAATGTGGGCCCCTCTATGGATATGGCCATCCTGTCGCCCTTCTTTGCGGAATCAGCAGGCTCCTTCTCGTTCTGTATGCCCTTTATCTTGCCGAGCACTATGCCGCTGTCTGTAATCATCCGGTATCCCGGCTTGATCCTCCCCGATATCACGTTTATCCCGAATATTGCCGGGTGGGAGGCCCTGAAGCATGCCCCTGGGAGTATCTCCACAGCTCCAGGAAAGGTGATCCTGCCCTCCATCTTATCCGCAGAAAGCTTCTGTTCCTGCTCCACGAAAAGCTTGTAATCGTCTATGATCTTGTAGATTATGTTGCCCTCTATCACCTTCACGCCGCTGGTATCGGCAAGCTCGCGCGCATCATGCTCCATGCCAACGTTGAATGCTAGTATGACTGCGCTCAATGGATCCTGCCCCTTCATGCCGAACGCGTCTATGACGTCACGCTTGGTGATGCTGCCTATCTCCTTCTTGCTTATGCCGAATCCTGCACTGTTGACGAGCTTGGATATCGCGTCCATGCTCCCTATGGTATCCGCCTTCAGTATGACGCCGTTCTTGTCTGTCTTGAACACATCCCCTATCTCGGATTTTATCTCCTTGCTGTAGTCGGAATCTGTGACTTGTATTACAGGTGAGCCTGGCATCGCCTCGTCGAGACCGTTGCCGCTTATCTTCACGCCGCTTGCCGCGCCCACAGAATCGACGTACGTGAATCCCGATGCGGAATCGCTCTGGCGACCCAGCTTCGGCTTCAGCAACGCCCTTATCTTTGCGGTTGATATGCCTGTGGCTGTCGCGAAAGCCACGGTGTCGTTCGCATGAAGCGTGCCGTCGTACAGTATGACGTCTATCGTAGTGCCTAGGCCCTTTATCTCCTTCTTCTCCAGTATGCTGCCCTTTCCAGCGCCGCTGATCTCTATCTTGAGCTTTGCCTCAAGGTACCTTTGCGCCAATCCTGTTACTACCATCAGCAGCTCTGCTATTCCCTCCCCGGTCTTCGCGCTCAGGGGTATTATAGCTATCTCCTTCTGGAAGTCCCTGACCCTGCTGAACAGCTCGCTGTTGAAGTCGAACTCGCTCAGTTTCCCCACCATTTCGTATACCCGCGTATCCATCTCGTCGGACAGGCCGCCGTTCACCTTACTAAGAGATTCCATTAAGCTCTTGGATTTTGAGTCGCGCCAGCCGGTAATCAGGTCGATCTTGTTCGCGGCAACTACGAAAGGGGTCCTGTACTGCTTGAGTATCTCTATGGCCTCTATTGTCTGCGGCTCAAACCCCTTTGTTACGTCGACCACAAGTATCGCTATGTCGGCAACGCTCCCTCCCCTGACTCTAAGGTTGGTGAACGCCTCATGTCCTGGCGTGTCTATGAAGAGAAGTCCGGGTATGGTTATCTTTATGTTTGCCGCTTTCAGCAATGGCCCGCATATAGAATTGACAACATCTATGGGAACCTCGCTTGCTCCTATGTGCTGCGTTATTCCTCCTGCTTCCCTTGCCGCTACGGTGGAGTTCCTTATCTTATCCAAAAGACTCGTCTTCCCATGATCTACGTGTCCCATTACCGCTATTATGGGTTGCCTTATCATAAAGTCACCTTGCTTGCATATTCTGCGCAATAACCTAGGAAATGAATAAGTTATTATATTACATGCAATTTATAATATTTTAAGCTATGGTATCAATTTTGCAGCGGATTCCGTTGCATAAAACCTATTTAAGTGATAATAATGCACAAAATGCACGAAAAGGAGGAAGGCAGGCTGGATTCCATTTCCATGAAGGCGCTGGACCTGGCAATGAAGATACCTGCCAGGGAGAAGCAGGAAGTGGTTGAGGAGGGAAGCGGCGGCGAGGTTGTCCAGCACACATTCGCATACAAGGGAGGCAACCTGGGCATAGAGTACGGGTATACGGAATTCATGTCAAGCGAGGTCAGGAAGGTGTTCTTCAGGCACATGAAGATATCATACAAGGGAGAGCTGGTGCTTAGCGCGTACCTCAAGAGGGACAACAGGGTGGGCGGGTACACGATATTCAAGTGGAAGAAGGAATGGGAGGGCGAGCTTGACACGCTATACAAGCTGGGCAACAAGGACGCAAGCATAAAGCTCAGGGGCTCTAAGCCCGAATGAGGCCCACGTACCTGTTTTTCTGCAATCCGCAGGCTACCCCAACATTTAAATTAGTTGCAAGTGCATCTGAATGTTGGCATGATAACCGCACTGCTTCAGCTGAGCTCAAGTTCGTCCATACTCATAGCAATAGCCCTTGTCATAATAATAGGATACATAGGCCTTGCCATCTTCAGGCGCACTAGGGTGCCGGAAGTCCTCATACTGATGCTCATAGGCATAATAATCGCGAGGATGGGGTTCGTAACCTTCGGCACCATAACCACCCTGAGGTCCTTCGCGCCGCTGTTCGGGAGCCTGGCGCTGATAGTGATAATGTTCAACGGCAGCAGGCGCCTCAAGTTCGACAGGCAGTTCATGACAGGGTGGAAGGGGAGCGCGCTCGGCATACTGGATACGCTTCTCTCCATGGTGGTGCTTTCCGCACTGATGCACTATGCCTTCGGGTGGCCGCTGATATACGGAGCGATACTCGGCGCCATACTCGGGGAGACAACGAACATAGTTGTAATACCCTTCATAAAGAGGGTGAAGATAGAGTCCAACATATTCGACATATTGTTCATGGAGACGACGATAAACTCGGTGGCTGCGATATTCATATTCTCCATACTACTAGCCTTTTCAGGCAGCCAGGTTATTACCGCCTATTCCTCCGCAAGCTACCTGCTTGACTATGTGGGCATAGCTGTGATGATAGGGCTTGCCGCGGGGTTTGCATGGGTATTCGTAATGGGCTCCATCAAAAGCTCGAGGGAGTACCTTGCAACAATAGCGATAGCGCTCCTCATATACGGCATAGTCGACGTGTTCAACGGGGCAGCAATAATATCTGTGATGATATTCGGTATGGTTATAGGGAACGAGAAGATCATAGCCGAGCCGCTGAAGCTTAACACGAGGATAAACAAGAAGGGCGAAATGTCGGTCGAAAGGGAGCTGGAGTTCCTGATAACGACATTCTTCTTCGTGTTCATGGGCATGATAGCTGTGCTCTCGATACAGTATCTCGCATACGGGATAATCATAACCGCGGTTCTCGTAATAGCTAGGTACCTGGAAGGCAGGGCTATACTGAAAGGCAACAGCCCCAGGGACAGGAAGCTCTTCCTGGCGCTGATGCCGCGCGGCGTGGCTGTGGCGACGCTTGCCAGCATACTCTACGGCATAGGGGGATTCTACAACTCGCAGATATTCTACGTATCCTTCATGGTGATAGTGCTTACAAGCATACTCTCAAGCCTCATGCTTAACAGGATAAAGCTGGACAACGTATAGCGGAAGCCACGCGGAAATGCCAAGGTGTACAAAAAGAATAATAAACATGCGCACGTATGTTTATTGTTGGAATGACAACCACGACAGTACCCAGGACCCAAAACAGCACGGTTGTTGAAGTTCTCGACCTGGATTGCGGCATCAAGGTTGCCGCGATAGGCAAAAAACTCT
Organism: Candidatus Micrarchaeota archaeon; assembly: GCA_028866575.1. Lineage (NCBI taxonomy): Archaea > Nanobdellati > Microcaldota > Microcaldota archaeon. Next base: position 13,089 of record JAGWHU010000009.1, read on the forward strand.
TCCTGCGCGGCCAGGCGTATTCCTTGGCTGGGCACATAAACGGGAGCGCGATTGACAAGTACAAGGCCCCAACAATATATTTCAAGACCAGGGACGGGAACGTCTACAGCATAACCAACGGCGCAGTTATCGATGCGAATTCAAGCTCGAAAACCAACCTAAACAATCCCGAACTGAAGAGATTGACTATAAAGGTGGGGAGCAGGGTTTACTACAAGAACGGCGACGAAGGCACAGCCCCGGTTTCGGAAATAATCGTTTTCGAAAGATACAAGATGCTGGACAATCGCATTAACGCATCTATGTTGAGAAAAGACGCCGCGCCCACGAAGATATACGATGAGTTCCGCAGGAGGCTTGACAGGGACAAGCTGCCGCTGGACTGATTGTGCCAAAAGCAATGGTGGACTCCGCGGGAATTTCATAGCATTGCTAATTTGAACCCGCAACCTCCTGCATGCCATGCAGGCGCGCTACCGTTACGCCAGGAGCCCACGTTAGCATCAAGCCGGCGACACAAATATTATGTTCCCGCCGCGCAGCAGGATAGTCCCTATCTTGGCCTTGAGTTCCCCGTCCTCAATCTCCTCTGCGTTCTCTATGACTACATTCATGTGTGCGTCGAAAGATACAATCCTTCCTCTGATGTTCGTGTTGCCCTTCAGCCTTATCATTACCTGCTGGCCGAGGACCCTGTTCAGCAAATCAAATGGTCTTTCCTGTGGCATTGAATACACCGACAAAATGATAAGTAATAGGTGCATACTCTTATATACCTTGACATTAATCCCAAATTTTCAATGTCACAAAATGTCCGCGCGGTCGCATGGGAACAGGGCTTAGCAAGCGCTGCGCAAAGCGGAATGGCAGTTGCCGGCACGCGCCACGACAGAAAGCTTTTTAAATGGTTCTTAATGGCCAGGGGATGACAAAGGTATATATATCTCCTTAACTGCGAACTACTATAGGGTGTATTTATGGTTACAATAAACAGAGCAGCAAATGTCGAAAGGGAAAGGTTTGACCAGGCGAGGAATGTCCCGTCAGCTTCCGCTCCGACAGAAAGCGTTTCGAATGATTCAGGAAGGAGGAAGATGGGATGGTTCGGCAAGACTGCCGTAGTGGCCGCGCTTGCAATAGCATCAATTGACAGCTACCACTACATAAAGACAAACGAGGTACCTAACAAGGCGCCGATAGTCAGGATATCCAACAATAACAGCAACACAAACTATGCTTATCCGAAGCACGCAAGGCACTACAGGCATTCAACAAGGCATGTAGCAACGCCTGCGCCAAGGGCCTACTCACCAAGTGAAAATGTACAGCCTGCGCAGCCGCAGTATGTGCAGCAGGCAGCGCCAGTGCCAGCGCCGCAGGTCAGCCAGGTTCCGCAGCAGCGATACGCTGAAGCGCAGCCGCAGCAAGTGGAGCAGGTGCAACAGCCATGCGCCAACGTTCAGACAACCTCGTGGAGCGGCGGAGGGGGTTTCGGCGGAGGCAGCCAGGCAGGCGTAAACGCGCAGATGCCTGTATGCGGAAGGCCTTATGACGTCCTTGTCTCGCAGACGCTGCAGTCCAACCAGAACGGCATAAGCAACGCGAACGCGATGTCCAAGGCGGATATCAGGCGCGCAAACGCGATTGCAGACCAGGAATACATGTACGTGGCGCAGCAGGCGGCGGCAACTGCAAGCCAAGTTGCTAGCACCATAAAGTACCTCAGGCGCTGATTGGCTTGCTTTGATGAACTGCAATAAACAATAAAGCAGTTGCTTGCGCCTCTGCTTTCTATTTTTGTCTTTTATTTTTAATTCGGTTGCATAGCAGAGGCGAAGCTTTCACTTCAGCTTCTTGATGTCTGCCTTCTTCACGATCAGCTTTATCCTGCCTGTGCCAAGGCCTATCTGCTTGCCTATGAGTATGTTCTCCGCAACTCCCTTCAATTGGTCGCGCTCCCCGAATACACCCGCATTGACGAAGTGCTTTACGGTTTCCTCGTATGCTGCCCTTGCAAGGACAGAGTCCTTGTCCCCCGCTATCCCGTGCCTTCCGGCGCTCCTTATGGCTCCGGTGTACGTCATCGCATCAGCTAGAAGCCCTATGTGCCTGAAGCTTACTGTTATGCCCTCGTCCTTTATCGTCTCTATGAGCTCGTTGGCAAGCATGTTCCTCGCTGCCTCTATGCCGTATACCCTTGCGACCTCGAACTGGTCGTTCGAGTATATTTTCCACTTGTCAACGCCGTCTATCTTCATGACCTCCTCCATGTTGCTGCCTGCCGTCGTTATGTAGAATGTCCCGTCGTCGTGCTGCTGTATCAGCGCCTTGTTGACCCCAGGTATGCCTATGATGGCAGAGCTTAGGACGTGGACGAACGTGGTCCTTGTGCTCCTCACGCTCTCCTTCTTCTTCACCTTTATCTTTATTTCATCCCCTTCCAATTCCGCGTCTATGTCCCCCCTCTTGGATAGCCTCGCAGCTATCGACCTGCCTGTCATCTCGTAGAAGGAAAGCTTTTCAGGATCCAGGTGCAATACAAGGGTGCCGGTCCTGAAGTTCTCGTCGAAGCCCTTTATCGTATTGGATACCTTGACCTCCTCCAGCTTCCTCCATATCTCCCTTGCCTTCTCGTAGTTCTTGCTTATGCCCTTCTCAAGGCTCACTATCATGGATGGGAACTTAGGCCTCTTCCTTGCGTCAACAAGCTCTATTATTCGCGGAAGGCCCCTTGTCGCTATTACGGATGTTATTCCTGCGGAGTGGAAGGTCCTGAGCATCATCTGCGTGCTGGGCTCCCCTATAGACTGCGCAGCTACGGTGCCAGCTGCCTCCCCTGGGACAACCTTGAAGTCCTCTGCCTTTACCTTTGAATCCTTTGCCATAATATCATCTCAGCCTCTCCTTTGTCGGGTCTATTCCGTCCCCTCCGTATATCGTCTGTATGAGGGATCCGCTGGCGTCCTTGACGCTCAGGTTCTCATCAACGTAGAAGTCCTGCATCGCATTCACCAATCTTCTCTGCAGGTACCCGCTCTGCGCTATGACAAGGGATTTCGACATTGCCGAGTCCCTGGAGCCCATCGCGTGCATGAAGAACTCCGTCGGCTTGAGCCCTGTGGAGAAGGAAGATGTTACGAAGCCCTTTGCAGATGGCTCCCTGTCGTTCCTCCTGAAGTACGGAAGCACCCTCCCGGCATAGCCCCTTGAGGGCCTCTTGCCGCGCACCGCCTGCTGCCCGAGGAGCATGCTCGTCTGCACGAACTGGAGTATGTTGCCCCTTGCCTTGACCATAGCCATGAGCATCGTGCTGTTGTCCGGGCCTATGTTCTTGTTGAGCACCTTGGCAGCCATTGTCCTGGCGCCCTCCAGCTCTGCCATTATCTCCATCTCGAGCGTTTCCTTCCTCGTATATCCGGGAAGCGAGTCAAGCTTCTTCTCCTTGTACTTCTGCACCAGCTCGCTGGCCTTGCCCTCGACGTCGTTGATTATGCTTGTCAGGTCCTTGTTTACCTGCTCCGAATTGTAATAGTTCCTTATGCTTACCGTAGTGCCCATCGATGCGGTTACCCTTACCGACATCTTAGCCATCCTGAGCAGGAATTCGGTTGTGAAATCAGGGCCGTACCTCTCGAATATCCTGAGTATAAGCGATCCGTCGCTCTCCCCTACGAAGCCCTCGCTTATCATGCCCTCGGTTATCTCGCCCTTCTTTATGACAAGGGTGTTGCCCTTTGACTTGCCCTCGAACTCCATGTCCTCCGGCAGCAGCATGGAGAATATCGCCTTGCCGCTGTACATTCCCTTCCTGTCCGGCTTGGGCAGCTCGTATATGCCAACCGTGGCAAGCAGCAGGCATGCCTCGTCCTTCGAGAACACAGATCCGTCCCTTGTGAGGAAGTACATGCCTATGAGCTCGTCCTCCTCTATCGACATTATCGGCTTGCCGTCTCGCGGCGAAAGTATTAGGTCCTTCGGCTGCATCAGGTAACGCGCCTCGGCCTGGGCCTCCAGCGACTGCGGAAGGTGGAAGTTCATCTCGTCTCCGTCGAAGTCCGCGTTGTATGGCGCGCATGCCGATACGTGTATTCGCATCGTCCTGCCCGGAAGCACCTTGACTATGTGCGCCATTACCGAGAGCCTGTGCAGCGTCGGCTGCCTGTTCATCAGGCCTATGTCGCCGTCTATGAGCTGCCTCTCTATTATGTATCCCGGCATCAGCGATGCGAGCACGTCCTCCCTGTTGGTTTCCGTAACCCTTTTCCTTATCCCCTCCTTTGTTATTACGTTAAGAACGGTTGGGTATTCCTTGCTCTGCACGTACTTCTTTACGTGCTCCATGTTCCACTGCGTGGCATATATCGGGATTGTGAGGTTCTCCGCTATCCTCAACGGTATTCCAACCTGGTTTATCGTCAGGCTCGCGTCAGGGGACACTACGGTCCTTGCTGAGAAGTTGACTCTCTTGCCGCTGAGGTTGTACCTCAGCCTGCCCTCCTTGCCCTTGAGCCTCTGCGCAAGAGTCTTGAGCGGCCTTGTCGACCTGTGCCTAGCTACCGGAATGCCCGGCGTTTCGTTGTTGAAGTATGTGGTTACCTGGTATTGCAGGAGCTCCCACAGGTCGTCTATTATTATCTGCGGCGCGCCGGCGTCTATGTCCTGCTCCAGACGCTGGTTTATTCTCATTATGTCTACCAGCTTGTGCGTGAGGTCGTCCTCGCTCCTCTCGCCGCTCTCAAGTGTTATGGACGGCCTTACGTTTACCGGCGGTACAAGCAGCACGGTTATGACGAACCATTCAGGCCTTGTCGCTACCGGGTCTATTCCCAGGAGCTTGAGGTCCTCGTCGCTTATCTTGGAGAGCCAGTCCCTCATCTCGTCAGGCTTCAGCTTGTTGGAGTCAACGTAAAAGAACGTCGGCCTCTCCAGCTTGAGCTTTCTCTGCACAGAGCCGCAGTATGGGCACTTCTTTACAGACTTGAGCTTCTTGAGCAGTTGTATCCTGTTGTCCTCCTCCTCTATGTTTGTTAGCACAGCAGCGTTTGCACCTTCCTCTTCCACTACTATACTCTTTATCGTGGATTTTATGTCGTCAGTCTGCTCCCCTGTCAGGAGCACCCTGTGGCAGTTGTAGCATGTTGACTGCAAAAGCGAGTATATCGTCTTCGCGAATTCGGGGTGCACCACAGGCCTCACCAGCTCTATGTGCCCGAAGTGCCCGGGGCATGTCTTCACCCTGCCGCCGCATGTCTTGCACCTCAGCCCAGGGTCTATGACTCCTAGCCTCTGGTCCACCAGGCCGCCGTCTATCGGATAGCCCTCGTCGTTGTACGTGTCGGGAACTATGAGCCTAGCAACGCTCATCTTCTTTATCGTCTGCGGGCTCAATGTGGTGAACCTTATATGATCTATAACCTCAGCTTGCATACAAAACACCTATTCGCTCTTCAGCCTTATCCTCGGCAGTATGTGCAGCGACTTTATCTCGTCGAACAGCAGCTTGAAGGCGTAGCTTATCTCAACCATCTCAAGGTTGTTGCCGCCGTCGTTCGGGCAGACCGGCACGTTCTTTATGTAGTCGTAATAGCCGACGTCGCCGCACTGCCTGCATATCCATATCTCCGCCTTGTCGGACTGGTCAAGCATCCTCTCCTTGAGGAGAAGGCTTGCGCCGTGCGCAACCAGTGCGTCCCTTTCCATTTCGCCGAACTTGAGGCCTCCCCTCCTGGGCTTGCCCTCTGTCGGCTGGTGGGTGAGTATCTGCACAGGGCCCCTGCTCCTGACCTGCAGCTTGAGGCTGACCATGTGCATCAGCCTGTTGTAATATACTACGCCGGTGAAAACCTTGGCGTTGAATCTCTTTCCTGTCCTGCCGTCGTAAAGGACCTCGTCCCCGAACCTGTCGAAGCCGTATCCCTCAAGTATCTTGCCGTATTCCTCTACAAGGCTCTTGCCCTCCGTCGCGAAGGCCGTCCCGTCAAGGCGCTCGCCCTTCAGCGAGCCGACCTTGCCGCCAAGCATCTCCAGCATGTGCCCGAATGTCATTCTGGAGGGCAGGCTGAGCGGGTTGAGCAGCAGGTCAGGCACTATCCCCGAGCTGGTGAACGGCATGTCGTTCTGGTCCACTATGAGCGCAACTACCCCCTTCTGCCCGTGCCTGCTGGCGAACTTGTCCCCGACCTCGGGCGTCTTGTTGCTCCTTATCCTGACCTTGGCTATCCTCGTTGCGCTTGTCGTCTCGCACATGAGAACGCTGTCCACTACTCCCTGCTCCCCTGCCTTAAGCGTTACCGAATTGTCCCTTCTCTTCTCCTCTCCTACGCCGAAGCTCGTCTGCTCCTCCAGGAACCTTGGCGGCGACACCTTGCCTATCAGAGCGTCGCCCTCGTTCACCTCTGTTTCCGTTTCTATTATGCCGTCCTCGCTGAGCTTGGCGTACGAGTGCTCGCCCAGATACCCCTCAGTAGTCGCAGGAGGCACCTTGAAATAATCCTGCTGGCTTCCCGGATATCTCCTCTCCTCGTCAGAATATGTCTTGTAGGCTACGCTCCTTCCCAGTCCTCTGTCGACTGCCGCCCTGTTGAGTATTACCGCATCCTTCATGTTGTAGCCGTAATACGTTGAAAGTGCGACTACAAGGTTGTGCCCCGTCGGGTGCCTGTTCATCCTCAAGGTCCTGTATGCCAAGCTGTTGACTATCGGCTCCTGCGGATAGTAGAGCAGGAAGGCCCTCGGATCGTATCTCTTGTTGAAGTTTATGGCGTAAAGCCCCTGGCTCTGCTTGGCGAAGTTGGACGATATAGGGTGCCTTCCTATTGAGTTGTATTCCGGGAAAACTATCAGGTTCATGGTGAGGCCTAGCATTGAGGCCTTGTCTATCTCCAGGTGGGTTGTCCTCGAGTCTATGAGGTTCGGCGTTAGCGCTGCTCTAGAGTTTTCCTCCTCCTCAGCATCCAGGTACTCTATGATGCCCCTCCTTACCAGGTAGTTGAAGTCTATCTCCCTGTTCTTCAGCCTCTCGCTCAGCTCCCCTGTCAGCTTGCTCGCTCCTTTCTCCACCACTATGTATGGCTTCCTGGCCCTTCCCCTGTCAGCATTTATGTGCACCTCGTTGAGCTTCTTGACGTATGCTACGTTCACCTCCCCTGATATGACGCCAAGCCTCCTGTTCTTCCTTATCTCCTCCGCAAGCTTCCTGCCCGACTTGACGTTGCCTATCAGCCTGCCGTCCAGGAACACATAGCATTTTTGCTGTTTTTCCGACATAATCAACACACCATCATATGAGCTTCTGCTCCTTCAGCTTCTCCTCCAGCGCCTTCGTATCTGCACCCACAGTTATCTTCGACATCAGCGCAAGGTATTTAGTGAGCCCTACGTCGGTTCCCTCAGGGGTCTCGCTCGGGCAGAGCTTGCCTATGTACGTGCCGTGGACGTCCCTTGCCTTGAAGTGCGGGTGCTTCTTGGATAGCGGCGACTTGACCCTCCTGAGGTGCGCGAGCGTGCTTGTTAGGTTCATCCTGTCCAGCACCTGGGATATGCCGGTCTGCCCGGCGGGCCATGAGCCAGTTCCCATTGAGTATAGCATCTTTTCCGTAAGCGTGTCAGGGTTTATGTTGGTCCTGACGCTGAGCTTCCTTCCCCTTGCCGTAGTGCGCTCTATGTGGTACTTTATGTCCTTTATGAAGAACTTGAACGCGTTGTTGAACAGCTCCTCCATGAGGTCTCCGGCAAGCTTTATCCTCTTGTTCGCATAATGGTCCTTGTCGTCGGCCTTGGCAAGCCTGTAGGCTACGAGCGACGCCCTCTCGGCCATCTTCAGCATGTAAAGCCCCTTCTCCTTCCTCACCTCTGGAGTTGATCCTAGGTGCGGAAGTATGTAAGTATCAAGCTGTATCTCGGCCCTTTTCTTCTGGTACTCCTTTGTCTGGTTCGGCGCTGCCATCCTGCCCAGTTCCATTATCGCCTCCGTTGACGTGAAGTCCTTGGCGACGCTGAGGTCCATGTTGAGCAGCAGGTCGTTCTCTATCTCCTTGCTTCCGGGGAAGCTCTCGGTAACGTCCTTTGGCCTTATACCTAGCGCCGAAAGCACCAGTATTAGGTCCATTCCCTTTGAAACCGTGGGGAACAGCACCTTGTATATGCCGTATTCGTCCCTTGTGACGCTGCACCGCGCCCTGAAGTTGACAGTAGTGGAGAACACCTTGCTCACCACGTCGCCGTCGCCCTCCTTGGTGGTCATTATCCTGTTGGGCGCAAGGTCCTCAACCCCTACGAGAACCCTTTCCGTGCCCTTTATTATGAAATACCCTCCAGGATCGTCAGGATCCTCGCCCTCGCCCACGAGCTGCTCGCTGGACATGTTGTGCGTATAGCAAAGGTCGCTGTTTACCATCACAGGCATCTCCCCCACGAAGGCCTCGCCTGATGCGTCCTCCTTCTCTATCCCGCTTATGACCGGCATGTACGTTATGTACATAGGCGCAGCATACGTGAGGTTCCTTGCAAGCGCCTCGTTGGGCATGACCTTCCTGGTTGAGCTGTCTGATTCTATTATTATAGGCTGCTCTATCCTTATGCCTATGAACTTTATCGCGAAGTCAGAGACCTCAGGCTCCACTATGTTGTTGTGGTCTATTACCTTCTGCATCCCTATCCTTATGAATCGGTTGTAGCTTTCTATCTGCTGGTGCACCATCGACGTAGTGCTCAGATAAGACTCTAGCAGTTCATGATCTTCCATAGTAAACACTCAAGTTAACCCTTTACCACGAGCCTGTAGTAGATGTAGCTTCCCGTAGGATCGTTCCTGTGCACGGCTATGAGGTTTCCCGGCCTTGCCCCCAGCTTCTTCGCCTGCGGATCGCTCTCCAGTATCTTCGGGAACTTCTCCAATGGGGTTCCGTACCTCTTTATAGCCTTTTTCGCCTCGCTTGCGCTGAGCAATTCATGTTCGGTAATAAGTTCGGGCGTTTTAACCAACAGGCTCACCAGAGATACAAAGGAGTGTAACGACTAGCTAAATCGGTTACACTAATATTTAAAGAAAAAGTAATATATACCTGATGCTGCGGTTCGTTTATGAAAATACACGCTGGGACCCCAAAAAGGGAAAAGAAAAAGTATCGCAGCTATATCATTTCGAACGCGTTCGCGACCCATCCCAGTATGAATCCAACCACTACGAGCCAGAATGTGCTGGTCCAGAGCGGCGACACCGTAAGCGCAAGCAGCGAAAACGCGGCTACGGTCTGCACGTTAGTTGTTATGGACTTGGTCTTCCAGAGCATCCTTTGGTCCCCCTTGAACAGCACGCCCGTGATGCTGCTGAAGAACAAAGCTATGGAGCTCAGGACAGCTGCACCGAAGAGTATCGGCAGCCACAGAGATCCTGCACCGTTGGTAACCCATGGGCTCCACCATCCTGCGCTTCCGCCCGTGCCCCCGAAAAGCACGTAAAGGAAAAACAGGCTGGCTATTAACCTCAACCCGTTGGACCATGAGCCTTTTGATCCTGTTGCATCCTTGTCGGTTTTTGGCATGTTCTCACATTTATAAATGGCACCAAAAAGCTTTTTAACGTATCTAAAATTATGAGAAAGTAATGTAAAACGCACGGCTTCCAAATAAGTGGAAAAACCGGCGTTAAGCCAGGATTGCGGCTTAATGAACCGCAAAAAAATTCCGCTAATCAGCCATTTTCGTTATGTCGTAGGTTATCCCGCGCCACTCTATGGTCTTCATGCCGCTTGCTGTCAAGAGGTTGTAGAGGTAGAGGAAATTGACCATGAAATACGCAGGAACCATATACGGGTCCCTGCCTGAGCGCAGGTAGAGCGCAATTGCGCCGACGGCAAAAGGCACCAGCAGGATGCCGAACAGGGCATTTACAAGCGCTGCCAGTATTATTGCAGATACGAGCAATATCGCGAAAACGGAGTAGAAGGCTATGCCGTAGTACAATATCCTCCTGCTCCCTGCTATCGAGAATGCGGTCTGCCTGTTGGACCACTCTATGAACTGCGGAAATGTGTCGTCAGTCCTTACTATCGGGTTGGCTTCCGGAACGTACGCGATACCCAGGCCCTTCCTCCTGGCTATCCTAGTTATGGCTATGTCGTCAGATATAGATGATGCGAAGTAATCGAAGTCCTTCCTGCCGGAGAGCAGGCCTTTCCTGAATGCAAGGCTGCCTCCCCAGCCGAACCTTGTCATCTTCCTCTCCATAAGGCTCTGCCCGACGAAGCCCCATCCCTTCTTTACTTTTGACCAGAAGCCGCCCACCGGCTGGAAGAGCTGGAATGCTGTTGATATGCCTATGCGTTTATCAGCCAATGGAACCACCAGCATCTCAAGCCATTTGCTGCCGACCAGCGCATCGGAATCGAGTATGACGTAGGCGTCAAAGTCCTTGAACCTGACTAGCGCCGATGCGAGCGAACGCACCTTTGCGCTGCACTTGCCATTCTTGAAATCCGCAACGATGAAATCCGTAGATGTCTTCCTTATGGCCCTGAGCGCGCCGTCATCAGCTGATCCCACTACTGCTATCGCCTTGTAGTTCCTGTAGCTCTGGCCCTTTACAGCATTCAGGTTCTCCTCAAGCCCTATGTCAACGCCCTTGCACGGGATTATCACGAGAACCCTGGGCCTGTATCCCTTCACCTGTTTGTATACCTCCCTTTTCCTGGGCATCAGCGTGTTTGCCGCAAGGAACACAGACATCAGCGCCAGTAGCACAGCATATGCCTGAAAAACCGCATTGGAATATAAGCCATACATGAACCACGACCTCTTTTTCTGATACTGAAGAATCACAATATGATTGATTCCAGCCTCCTGTTTATCCCAATCACTACTTTCTTCGATACCGTCCTGGTCTTGTCGTTGCCCTTCATCTCCTCCAGCTTCACGAAGTACCATCCCGTCCCGTTCATGCGCCACGCTATGAACGTGTCCATCTTCGTGTTGCGCCTCCAATCGACAAGCCCGTCGAACCTGCCGTTCTCTATGGAAAGGCTGTCGCGGTCCCATGCCTTGCACTCGAACGCTATGCCCCTGCCGTCCCTTATCGCTATTATGTCAGGGCTAAGCGTGTTTATCCCGCTGCCTGCGCTCCTCATTACCGAATACCCCCTGCTGTGCAGGTCGTTGAGCAGTTCGCGTTCGCTTCTTGCGCCTTTTGAATACCTGGTCAAGTAATCAGTATAATATGCACCGGAAAGGATTAATATATCTTCTCGGGCGCGTGCCGAAGCAAAAGCCAGAGCGGCGCATGCGCGTTTCCGCGAAGCCGCATATTTCATTTCAACACCACCTTATTTAAACTCTTTTATTTCTCGCAGCTACAAAAAAAACAATGGGAAGCGTTTAAATATTTTCCCCATGAAATTAGCTGTTGGGGGAATGTACAAGGCGCAAAGATTCATGAGGGTGGGGCACCGCAACAAGGACTCGTTGCAATCGGATAATTATTCGCTTACGAAAAACGAATCGGAGCAGGGCGGCAGGGAAACAAGGAACGATTACGGCAACATGGGCATATCGCTGCGCGAGAGGATGGAGAGCAGGCAGCGGCTCATGGAGTACAAACTGCAATGCGACAGGCCCATGCCCTCCTTCCTCTGCGAGACTAGCAACAGGCCCTCATCCTTCATCTACAAGGACGACGAGGAGAAGCAGAGGCTTGCCGAGATGATACGCAGCGAAACGGTGCTCAAGAGGCGCACCCGCGTGCGCTCCAACTACGAGCTCATGTTCAAGAAGGAGATACTGAAGGGAGGGCTTTACGCGATATACGAGCCGTTCACAATACCTGTGCTGAGCAGCCAGTATTATACCCCTGATTTCGTTTTCCCGCGCTACCAGATAAACGGCAAGGCGGTTGTCATGGAGCCGCACGGGGGCATGCTGATGTCCGGGGAATACATGAAAAAGCTGAAGGACATGAAGGACAACTATCCTGTGCACATAATACTGGTTTCTACACCCTCATTCGCAAGGACAGGCATAAGCCTGGGCACGATAAACGGCAGCGTAGACGAGTTCTGGTGCATAGACCACAATTCAACGGGGAGGAGGTTCCTGAAGGGCAAGCTTGCAGGGATGATGAACAGGGTGAGGATAACATACGGCGACGCGCAGAACGACATAATAAGCTACACGATAGCAAAGCTCAGGATAAGGCCTGTGGGAGGAATGCCCGCAAGCCTTGTAGAGGCAGGCATGGCGTGAGTCCAATGCTGCTGTCCAAACAAAGTCTTTTTAAATAAAGTACACAAATATTCATAGTTGGTTCGGGATGCTAGACAATTTCATAAGCAACATAAAGAACGGATTCAACATCGCAAACACCACCAGGAGAATAGTGTTCAGGGACAAGCAGCTGTTCGCCTATCCGATAGCCTCGACAGTGATCAGCATAGTTGTTGCAGTGCTGATATTCGCCGCAGCCTTCGGGATATACGTCTTCGGGCACATGCAAACGCTTGACAGCCACGTAGTAGGGTTCATGTTCTTCGTAGTGGCTGTGATAGCGTATTTCATAATATTCTTCATAGGCACCTACTTCACAATGGCAATGCTCATAGCCTTCAGGGAATTCTCCAAGGGCAAAAGGATAACGATGGGGCAGGCACTCGGAATGACATCGCAATACAAGAAGCTGATACTGGAATGGTCCGCATTCTACATAATAATAGCGACGATAATACACGTTGTGGAAGGGCTCATAAGGGGCGCCCTCTCAAGATACGGGTTCACAGGCAACATAATAAGCAGCTTCATAACCGGCGGGGCGAACCTCGCGTTCGCAGGAGCGGTTGCATTCTCGCTGCCAGTCATACTTGACAACAGGACCGGGCCGATAGAAACGATAAAGTCCAGCACAGGATTCATACTCAAGAACTTCGGCGACACCTTTGGCGGCCTTGTCTTCGCCGAGATATTCCAGATAGCGCTGACGCTGCTCGGCCTTGTGGTCATATTCCTTGCGTTTCTAGCACTGCCGTCTATACTGCTGGCAATAGCGCTGTTCTCCATAGGTATGGTACTGATAGTCGCAGGGCTGCTGATGCGCTACGTGCTGTTCAACTGCTTCAAGCTGATAGTGTATGATTACAAGACCAAGAAGGTACTGCCCAAGGGATTCGACGCGAAGCTGATAGAGAGCAGCATAAAGAAGAAGAAAAAATCCCCCGGTGGACGCATAAACTTCAACCCCTTCCTGAAGATGAGCTAGCACCAATCACTTGGCGAGAAGGCGCTGGCCTCCTGATGGAGCACGGTAGTCGAATCCGCGGTCCATCCTGTCCTTTATCTTAAGTACGTTGTCCCTCATCCTCCTCTCCTTGACCCTTGATATGAAGAGATACGTCTCGTCCTTCGTACCCTTCGTAACCAGTATGAATATGCGCCCGAACTTCACCCTTCCGGCCCTTCCCTTGCGCTGTATGCTCCTTATCTCGTTCGGTATGGGCTCGTAGAAAACCACTGCATCGACATTGGGTATGTCAAGGCCCTCCTCACCTATGGACGTTGCCACGAGCACCTTGAACTTCCCGCTGCGGAAATCCCTTATTATGCGCTGCTGCTCCTCCTGTGTGACTCCTCCGCCCTTGCCTATGAACTCAGTTGCCTCTATGCCGTTCTCCTTCAAAAGCGCTGTGAGCCTCCTTGTAGTGGACCTGAACTGCGCGAACACTATCGCGCTGCTTCCGCCGAGGTCACCCTTCAGGAGCCTGACGACCATGGACATCTTCGGGTGCTCCTCCCCCCTCTCAATCGCCTCTACTGCGAGCTTCTTGGCAGCAATCACAGACTTGTTGGAGAGTATGCTCTTTACGGTCCTGCTCTTCTTCTCGCGGCCCTCAAGGCTTTCCATGTAGCTTACGAAAGGGTAAAGCCCCTCGGTGCTCACCAGATCGTACGCATGCGCAAGGTCGAGCACGTAGACGTAGTTGAATATGCCCATGAACCTGTAGTTGCGAGCCTCTATCTTCCTTATTGCGTCGCCTATCTGCAGCAATCGTCCCTTCGGCATGTTCTGGAAGTCCCTGAAGGGGCTAAGCCCGTGCGAGTACAGGTTGGAAAGGTGGGTATCTATTACCGGCTTGAGCAGCGCAAGTATGCCTTCAACGACCCTGCCCTTGTCCGTCGTGATCACAGTGGTGTCCTTGCGCATCACGTACGGCTCGACATCCGGATCTGAGCTTATCCTTATCTCTATGTTCTCTATGCCTAGCTCGGATATGAGCGCGTTTATCTTCTTCCTGTCGCTCCCAGGTGAAGCGGTTAGACCTATGAGCTGCAGCCCGCGCAGCTTGGATTCCTCTGCTATGTAGGTATATGCGTATCTTCCAACTGCCCTGTGGCATTCATCGAATATGACCGCGCCGAAATCCTCAAGGGATATGCGGCCCCGCTTCAAGTCGTTGGAAACAGTCTGCGGAGTTGCCACTATGACCTTGGCGCTGGCCTCGAGCTCCTGCCTCTTCGACCTGCTTATGCCTCCAGTCAAAAGGAGTATGCCCTCCTTGTCTATGTTGAGCATATCGGAGAGCGATTTGTAGTGCTGCTCACCCAATGGCTTTGTAGGAGCAAGTATTAGCGCCCTCTTCCCGTTGTGCAGCGACTGCGCTATCGCGAATATCGCTATGAGCGTCTTCCCGAGGCCGGTGGGCAGCACCACAAGGGTGTTCCTGCCAGAATATATGCTCTTTATGATGTTTATCTGGTACGACCTCGGCTCTATGAGCGCTGTGTTCACAAGCCTATCATAAGGTGCAAGCTCGCCCCACGACAAGTCCATAATACATATTTCCCCTGCATATTTAAATCATGCAAGGCTCCGGGGACCAGCGCAGAAATCAATACAAATAAATATTACGGGAAGGAGAGAGATTACCATAAATAAAACGGTAAATCGCATGGAAGTGAGCATTTCAGCCGTCAAGAGGGCGGTGCGCGACAGGGCCAGGCAGCTCATGGAAGAGCACAGGAAAAGCGCATGCGAGAGGCTGGAAAAAAGGGCAGACAGGGAGCAATGGGAGGGGCGCAGCCTAGGTGCAGGCATACTGTACGAGAAGGCGTCCGCAAAGTTCCGGAAGCTCGGCGACAAAGAAAAGTCTCTAGGCATGCTTCTCCGCGCCGCTGACAATTACGAGGAATACGCCTCCGTGCAGGAGAGGAACGCATCCGGGGTTCCATATTTTTCCGTGGAAGCTACGTGCTACCTTTCCGAGGCGATGTGCGGGTTCGCGCATGCTGCGTATCTGGTGTATACCGCCGGGGAGCCGATGCTGCTGAGAAGGGCAAGGACGCTACTGACCAGGGCGAAACTGAACCAGTACGAGCTTGAGAAGGACAGCACATGCTACACGATGCTGCCCGGCACGTTCTTCCGCAGCGACGATGCCCTGAACCAGATACACTTCCTGAGCAGCAAGCTGAAGGGATAAGCGCGCAACGCTGTTATACCCTTTTATAACTATTTGCAGAATAGATAAATTGCGCCGCAGTAACTCAACCCGGGAGAGTGTCCGCCTGAAGAGGCTTTTAAAGTCTTACAAAGCAGAAAGCGGACTGTTGCTGGTTCAAATCCGGCCTGCGGCAATCCTTACGTTACAAGCCGAAGAATTCCGCCGCTTAAAGAAGCTCAACAAAATCATCTACTTCTAATCCTACTTCCCTTATTATGGCTCTTAACGTTCCTTTAGAAATTTCTTTATGATGTGGTACAGTAACTCGCCTATGTGGAGGATTCTTATGCCTCAATATTATGTGGCTACCTGTCTGATGGTCTATCCGATAACCAACTTTAGAAAGAGCCTTTACTACTTCTAACCACGAACAAAGGCAGTCTAGGCACTTACCTCAACCACATCTTCATATATGGAAGGAGGTATCGGTTCATTGTGTTTCTTTAAGCTATAAAGGTAACCTTTTATCGCATCCTTCACGTTCTTCAGAGCATCTTTTCTTGTTTTGCCTTCAGAAACGCATCCTGGTAATGAAGGTACTGTAGCTACATAAGCATTATCTTCGTCCTTTTCTATAAATATCCTAAATTTCATATTATAATTATTGCTAAATAAGTTTAAATAACTAAGTCGTTTCGGAATTGCTGCAAATCCAATGCCGTAGCTATGGCAATTCCCTGATTATCCAGCATGAAATCCCAACCTAACAAAAAGGACCCCTTTTATAAAATTTTAATTTCATATAATACGGGTGATTGGATGGCTAACGAGGAAGATATACAGAAAAAGGCAACGGAAGCCACAAGGAGGGAGCAGGCAATGAAAGTGGAAGAGGAATACAAAAGGCAGCAGGCAGTGCTGAGGGAATCGCAAAGGCGCTACATGGCCGAGCAGAGAATGGGGGCGAAGGCGGCGCATGATAGGATTGCTGGAGACCCAAAGAGGATGAAAGGGAAGGGCGAGAAAAGAGGGGATTGATGCTACATGGAAAGCTCCGACAAACCGAAATCTAAACCGAAATTTGTGGTATACTGCTAAATATTTTGTGCGGATTTTTATATTAGGAATTGAGAAGGGGTTAAGTTATGAGCATATACGGTAAAATATCGGTAATCGCAATAATATTCGTGATCGGGTGCATGGTAAGCATCCCCTACATGGGTGCAATAAACATACTTGGCATAGCGAACGCTGGAACGCTATACGCTTCTCCAAACCCTCCGTCCAGCTCCAATGCCATAATCGACGTCGGGCAAACATCGGTGATAAGCACGATGATGGGAGGGGGCATTGCGCCCTATAACGCGTCATGGTCGTGGAGCGGGAGCAACGCAACGACCACCAAAAACAAGACGAATCCATACAGCTCAGGCAGCGGCGCACTCTCGCTTGCATTCAATCCTACATCAAGCGGAAGCGCTATAATAACGGTCAACGGGACACCATATGCCATCAACATCGGAAGCGGGAACATCTACGGCAACTGGTATTTCACAGCCAACGCCTCGGACTCAACAGGATTGAACAGCTACGTCACTTCTCCAGGGGCGGTTGAGGTGAACCCCGCGCTTGCGCTGATCAGCCTCAAGGACTCCGCGCAGCTCGTGACATCTGGCAAGGCGGAAACGCTGACAACCACGATACAGGGCGGAACGCCGCCATACACGTACATTTATGACGTCTACAATTCTACGGGCGAAAAGGTATACTCTACAACATACATAACGTCCGGTACGCAGAACCAATTCACGTTCAACGTTTCACGCGCATGGGGAACAGGGAACTTCAGGGCAAACGTTTCCGTTTCCGACAGCGCATCTACAAAGTCCAAAGTTAACTCCTCAACCAATTTCGGCGTTGGCAATGACGACAACCTGACAATGGCAATAAAGGGACCCGGAGGCGCGCAGGCAAACAGCATAATCTACGGAACTGCGTCCTCCACTGTAACCGCTTCCATGTCCGGCGGCAGCGGGCCGTTCACGTTCTCATGGTCTGTGAACGGAAAGGGCATAACCGGAACAACAACAGGGAACAGCTCATACGTTGCAATACCAATTGAATCTGCAGGAAACTACACATACACCGTAACCGCAACCGATGCCGCAAACAACTATACTGCAACAGGATCAAAAACGCTAACGGTAACAAAGAACAACACGCTGTCAGCAAAGGTGAGCAATCCGGGCGTGGTCAGCTACTATGCCCCTGCAACAGTAACGTTTACAGGCGTAAGGACAATAAACAACCAATCCTCGTGGGCGCTGTATGTCGATGGTACGCTGTACGCGAGGACTGATTCGCTCATAAGCTGGTACGAGCAGGCAGAGCCAGGGCTTTATACCTTCATATTCAACAACCTCGGCAACCAGAACTACACCCCGTTCAACATAACCGCGACCCTGAACGTGCAGCAGGCCCAATCTACCTCATCGACGCAGTCCTCATCCTCGCTGCATTCCTCATCGACCAGCACAACCGCGAAAACATCATCGACAACCATAAAGAGCACCGCGACAAGCACCTACAACACGACAGCAACAACCACGATAAAGCCCAATGCGCTTCCTGGGACGATGCTATTGAACGCCACATATGCCATCAACAGCACTCCCACATCCATATACATACCAGGCGCAGGCACCACGATACTTTTGTCCTCAGCAAGCCCGGAATCGGTGCTCCTCAGGGTTTCCAACGTTACAAGCCTCTATACAGCTCCGCAAAACTACGCCACGATAGTGATACTCGACGTCAACGCGTCAGGTAGCAATTCATCAGGGATAAGCGCGTATTACACAATGGACTATCCGTGCTTCACGCCATCTAGCAACCTTGCTGTGTACATACTCAACGGCACGTCGTGGTACCTTGCAGGAAATCTCACGCCGAACAAGATACTCTGCCGCGTGAAGTTCAGCGCGCCTGCGGATCCGATAATAGGGCTCTTCAGGTACGACTCGCAAGGCAGCCAGTCATCCAACCCGCCTCCTACGATACAGCCCGCGCAGATGGTGCCGCAGGGGAACAGCACGGCGGCAGCGGGCAGCAGATCGCCGCTCTCAGGCAACCCGATGAAGGAGTTCATAGCGGTTGCGATAGTGCTGGTGATAATAGTGGTAACCTACTACATGGTTAGGGAATCAAAGTAGGTGCCACTGGATTCCGCTAAAAGCGGATTTTATCCCAGTGCCGGCATGCACTGCCTTATTTTGACGTCGTAAACCGAAACGAAAACCGTACCTTTACGATTTGTATTTATAGCTTGTCATTGAATTACTAGTGAATAGGTGTTATAGTACGAACGGAGAATGAACATGGGTTCCGATAAGCGTTGGAAGTAATTGTGCAAGACCATACCCTTTTTAACCACCCAAAAGTTGCACGGTTTTCCTACGCCTTGGAAGATTCATGTATTTGGTAGGGTGGAAAAATATGAAGAAAAACAAAAACGCAGTTGGAGCTATGGCCAGCGATCGGGAATCGCTAAAGCAGCTCGTCAGGAAGGACAACGTGCTGTTCGTTGGGGCGCACCCCGACGACATAGAGCTCGGGTGCCTGGGGACGATAATGAACTACCTCAGGAAGGGCAAGGATATCACGTGCGTAATCGCATCGGACGGAGAGGACGGCAACAACAACGCCAAGAAGTACAACAGGCTCACGGAGAGCCGCAGGTCGCTCACAGGAGCAGGGCTGAAGGAGAATGACATAATATTCCTGCACCTGCCCGACAGGAGGCTGGAAATACACAAGCTGGTGATGATAGAGAGGCTTGAGGACATCTTCAAGAAAAAAGGGATAAACAAGGTGTTCCTCCACACGAACAAGGAAACGCACCAGGACCACAAGACGGTCTACGAGGCAGCGACAAGCGCGGCAAGGAACGTGCCTGCAGTTTTCATATACGAGTCGAACTCATCCACTATATCGGACTTTTCGCCGAAGTACTTCATCAACATAGGGCCGTTCGTGGACAGGAAGGTGAAGCTGCTGCAGCACCACCAGTCGCAGCAGGACAAGAAGTACATGATGGTGGACAGCGTCGCAGCGCTAGCAAGGCACAGGGGAACGCAGTCGAAGGTGCATGCCTATGCCGAGGGCTACGAGATATTCAGGGTAGCAGAGGATTGATTCCATGGGAAAAACAAGCATAAATTGGATTGGCCCTGAAAAAGGGGAAAAATGGGAAAACCAGGTGATGGTATGACTCCGATTACGATTCTGGCGTATTTCATGCTGATATTCGGGTACATAATACTGTTCTTCGGAATAGCGCTTATGGTGCTCTCGGTATTCAACATATTCAAGGAGGAGGGATACAAGAAATACAAGAAGTACGAGCCGAAGTTCTCGCTCATAGCGCCAGCGCACAACGAGGAGCCTGTAATAGAGCGCACGATAAAGAGGTTCCTGCAGATAGAGTATCCGATGCACAAGAAGGAGCTCATAATAATCAACGACGCATCTACGGACGACACCGAGGGCATAGCCATGAAGTATGCCGGCAGGGTGATAGACATGCAGAAGGGCACTACAAAAAGCATAGCCCACAACTACCAGAACATAACCCTTGTCAACAGGCGCTCCGGAGGCAAGGGGAAGTCGTTCGCGCTGAACGACGGGAAGAAGTTCGCATCGGGCGACATACTGTTCTTCTTCGACGCCGACGTGCAGATAACGAAGAACGTGCTCAGGAAGGCCGCAAAGCACTTCTCCGACAGGAAAGTCGGGTCAATTACGGGATACGTGGACGTTGCAGCAGCCCCAGGGCTATGGAACAAGTTCATATCCTTCGAGTACATAGTAGGCCAGAAGATACTGAGGAGGGGGTTCAACGTCATGGGCGTGCACTACATAATACCTGGTGGGTGCGCAATATTCAGGAAGGAGCTGGTCGACGAGATAGGCGATTACCACCACGACACGCTTGCGGAGGACACGGACTTCACGTGGAGGGTCGTGACGGAAACGGATGCCAGGATAAACTTCGACCCTTCGATAACTGTAATAGCTGACGAGCCTACCACGCTTGAGGGGCTGTGGGACCAGAGGGTGAGGTGGGCGCGCGGCAACCTTGAGGTTACATGGAAGAACAGGAACAAGGTGGGCAGGAAGGAGTACGGAAGGCCGGCGAACCTGGGATACCCGTTCTGGATATCCTCCATGGTGCTGCCGTTCGCGTTCATATTCAGCGCGCTAGGATTCCTCATAATCACGCTGTTCGGGGGGATAGCCCTCAACGTCGCGTATTTGCTGGGGTTCGTGCTGGCGGTGACGTTCTACGTGTCATGGTTCGCGGCAACGATGATGAACAAGGGTAAATACTGGCTGGAAGGTTTGCTGACTCCCGGCATACCGGTATTGATCAGCATAACCGCGTTCCTTTTCTGGCCCACTGGAATAGTCGGGCTGATAAACACCCTTTCAGGCACCAACGCGGGCATCATAATAGGGACATTGCTGTCGCTATGGATAATAGTCTCCATACCAGGCACATATCTAGCGCTGAAGCTGGCAAGGAACGGCAGGACGAAGGCAGCTGACATACTCCAGCTGCTGATATTCGGGTACTGGATGTTCACCATAGTAACTACAGTGGAAGCATACATACGCGAGTTCAAGGGATCGGAGAGGGTATGGATCAGGGCGCAGAGGGAATCATACCAGCAGTCTGCATGATGCGGGGAATGGGAAATGCAGGGAGTGCATGCACCGCACTTCCGCAATTCCCCTAAAAACCTAAGCATAACTATAAACTTAAATAGGGAAATTGCATAACTACTCTACTGGGATGGGGGTGCTATGCGGAATGGAATATACTGGAAGATATCCGTCATCGCGCTGATGGCGTCTTTTTATGCGATAGCTGCAAGCCAGCTGAGCTATGCGATAGGCGCAGGCAACCTGCTTACCCTTGCTGCAAGCAATTCAGTGATCTATTCAGGGGCAACGGAAACATTCACATTGACCGCATCATGCCAGTCATGCACAGGCCCGCTAGATGCAGAGCTGTACAACGTGACAGGGGCAAGCCAGCAGGACGGCAACGTGCTATTGATGGGATCCGCACCCACGTTCACCAATACGATATCCATTGTTGCAGGAGCAACGGGAAACTTCATGTTCAATGCAATGGCGTACGACGCAGCAAGCTCGACGCTGCTGAGCTCAGGCTATACGACCATAACCGTGCTTTCGCCGACAACCACATCCGTCACGACCACTGAATCAACCTCCACATCCTCAACCGCATCAACCTCTTCAGCATCGACCTCCACATCCTCAACCTCATCATCATCGACCGCATCGACGTCAGTCACGTCCATAAGCACCACTGCGCCAACCACATCAACATCGGTAAGCACTACGGAATCCACATCCGTATCATCAACAGCATCGACATCAGTCACAACCATACCAACTACATCCGAATCCACGACAACCGCTTCAACGACCGCATCCACGACAGCACCCACAACAACGGAATCGACATCTGTTCCTACGACATCGACATCATTGACTACCTCTATATTATCCACGGCTACCACATCCTCAACATCAACAGCATCCACAACAACAGAGCCCTCAACAAGCCTTACTACAAGCGTAAGCTCCACAACTTCAGTGCCCACTACATCCACTACCATACCCAGCAACGGGTTCGCGACAAGGACCCCCGGATTCTGGAAGAACGACCACAATGGCGACACTACTTGCATATTCAACAGCGTACTGGGAGGCACCCTTACAATAAACGGTTTGATGAATCCCCCTGTAGTTTACACAAGCGCAACAGACCTGATCGCAGCGATAAGCCCGCACAACCAGTTCCTCTTCCAGCTCATATCCGCGAAGCTGAACTGCGCAGCGTTCGGGTGCAATGCAAGCACGCAGGGTTTGATAGCTCTTGCGGACAGCATATACGGGACCAACTCCCCGCTTATAGGCAGCGTGCACGACCAGCTTTCCGCATACGACAGCTCAGGGGAAAGCATAACCCCACAGTCGAACACATTGCCTACGTGCTGGGGAGGTAGCTGATTGGCTCATATGAGCATGCTTCCTATCCATGAAGCTCCGGCTCCATGCAAGATGCCGCTTGCCTTTCCCCTTGGCATACTATTTTTGTCCCATCGCACTCAAACATTTCTCTTTGTCTAATTCAAAAAGGAATTTCCTGCCCATTGTCATTTTATGCATATAACCGAGACCAACCAGGTCTAACAAATCTGTTCTTGCTGTCTCATATGTTATATGGTAACGTTCTTGCATTTCCTCTATGGTCATGTGTTTTCCAGATTTACTCAAGATAATTATTATATCTGCTTGACGGAAATTTAATTCCTGATCATATCTTATTGTTTCCATAATTTTTTGATTTTCAGCCTTAGTCTTGTCTATGTATTTCCTGAATAGATTAAGGGCAATGCGGAGAGCTCGTAGATTAAACTTTATGAAATAGGTAACGTCATTACGATCGTATTCGGAATAAAGGTATGCGGTGGCATATTGAACAGGTGCATCTTTTATTGCTCTGGATATTGCTATATATTCAAGATAATCATAATTCTGGGATATTACATACCAGTAGAATAATGCCCTTGCGGTACGTCCGTTTCCATCTTCAAAGGCATGTATATAACCAACCATATAATGGATTACAATCGCCTTGACCAAAGGATGTAAGTAATATTCGTGAGAATCACTGTTTGCAAATTTACAAACTTCATTTAAAAGAGGCTCTACTTCATGGTAATCGGGAGGGGTATGTAATAAAGTACCATCTTCTACAGACTCTACACGGACATCATTATTTGTCCTGAAAGTCCCTTCTAACCATTTGTTCCCGGACTTAAACGTATCCTTAGTTACTATCCTGTGAATCTCTTTTATTGTTTCTAACGCTAGCGGTTTTTTCGATTCAGTATGCTCTTTAATGTACTTCATGGTGAAATAATTATTGTAAATCATTTGCTCTGATTTATTACGCGGTTTCCTATTTTCTCGCAACATCTTCTTGGCTACTACCCTTGTAGTAACGGCACCTTCTAACTGGCTTGATGCAATGGCCTCTTCCATCAAGGAATTTACCAAATATTTCTTTCTCATATCTGGGGATGCCACCTCCTCCTCTAAAACTATATTGCCGCCTATCTTCATGTCTAAATCATGCAATGCTTTCTCAATTTGCGGCGTTTGGACGTAGCGAAGCTCCAATCCGCCAATTTTAATTGGTCTTGTGTTATATTTCCTTGCAAGATTGGTATAACTCCACAAAAGTCTTAGGTCTTTTCTTGTTAGGGGTTCGTGGAATCTTATCAGTATGTCGTTCCAATACAGATACTTTGAATTGACTTCATCCAAGTATGGCTTTAATTTGTTTAATATTTAGGCAAGAATTCCACGACTTTTAAGTCGTTGGATGAATTGCACAATTTATCTATTCCTTATTATTGAATTCTTATCAATGGTGGCGTTAGCCACCAGAGACAAGATCCCATGAATAGTGTAAACAGTACAAATAATATA
>JAGWHU010000010.1 GCA_028866575.1 Candidatus Micrarchaeota archaeon
CTAATCAGGGAAAATCCCACGAAGCCCCCGAAAAATTACAACGTGAATTTTGCCGAAGGCAGCCTGGATGTGGATTCCTATGCGTACTGGACGATAATACTGGCTTCGATATCCAAGCATAAAAACGCAAAAATACGCATAAGAAAAGAGGCTGCGGAATTCTCCAGGATTTCCGGGTTCTGAGCAAAAGCGCGACAGGAAAATGTTATTATATCTGGAAAAAGAGAGTATATTTGTGATAAGATGGCATACGCCCATAAAGGGAAAAGAGCAACAACAGAGGATAAATTGCTCAGGACAGAGCTTGGATCCAGCCTAGAAAGTGCCAGGGTCATAGCAAGCATCACCAGGGAAAGCCTTGCAAATAGCGCAGGCATAAACCAGGAAACTGTCAGAAGGGTGGAAGTTGGCGAGGCCATGCCAAAGGACAAGACATTTTTTGCAATGCTTAACGTACTAAAGGAAAAAATACCGAAGGAAAAATACAACAGGTTAATCGAGATGTTCTCCACAAAGGGCGTAAGCGCAGGCACAAGGGCAGAGGTGGATTTTCCCACCGTCATGCAGTCCAAGCCAATGTGCGACCTGCTGAACTTGCTGGAGTCGCATTTTGAGCCGGACGAAATAGACAGGATAGCGCATGCATGGACAAGGGACATGGCAAGGCATGGGCTTCTAAGGAAAGACGAGTGATACGAAAGCCTTAATAATGTGCCGTGAATTGTTTTCATAATGCCAATAACCGTCCAGAAACACGCGGAATCCGGGAACAAGTTATTGCTAAGGACAAACGGAAGCGCGGCTGCGGATCCGTTCTTTGCGCTAAGGGAGACAAGGGGCCCGCTACTCATATACAAAGACGAGTTCAGGCACGAGCTTTTTAATTATCTGGAGGTGGGAAGGCACAACACCGATTCCTACGATAGTATAAGCCAAGGGAAACTTAACGAAATAGCGGACTCCCTTACCCTGGAGTACCTGACAACCTCGCCAATAGTCATGAGCAAGATACTGAAAATGTACTCCAAAGGGGGCGAGGACAAGGAAACCGCAAAGGGGTACATGGGATGGATCTACAAGTACTCACCGAACGGCAAGGCGAATGCAATAGGGCTTTTCATAGCAGTCAGAAATTCAAGCGAGGAGGACGTAGTTTCAATGGATGGGTACACGGCGTCAAACATCTACAGGAAAGGGCTCATGCAGATGGGCGTGGCCGAATCCTGTGCAAGGAAGCTAACCAATACGGTAATTGAGGGAAGGATAAGGTCCGATAACAAAATAGCCCCACCATAAATGTAGGGCATGGCCAATAAAGTAATGGCAACAATAAGAAAGATATTTAAATTCTATAATACATTATCCTTATCTAAAGCCTATATAATTCGGAAGTTGATATAATCTGAAGGGCAGAATCTTGATGGATATACGCACAAAGAGTCAAAAGTCTAATCTCTAGTCTTAGTGTTTTTATGCAGGAGAATTACGATATTATCGTTGCAGGAGCGGGGCTTTCGGGTTCCCTAGCAGCGGCCATGGCCGCAAAGAATGGCGCGAAAGTCATACTTTTGGACAGGAACAAGGAGGAAGTAGTGGGCAAAAAGACCAACTGGGGATGGACCTGCGGGGATGCCGTTGCCGACTCCCACCTGAAATACATAAAATCGAAGGTGGATCTCGGCTTCTCGGAACCGGAATTGGACCTGAAAGTCGATGGGGTAGTGGCATTTTCGCCTGACTTCAAGAGCAGGTACCTCTTTGACGGTGAGGGATACACGCTTGACAGGCCGGCATTCGAGCGCAAGCTGCTCAAGCATGCGCTGAAAGAGGGCTCAGAATACGAATCGGAGTTTGAAGTGGAAGGGCCCATAATGGAAAACAATTTCATGGTAGGGATTTTCGGAAAGGACAAAAACAAGGAGCACAAGGAGATAAGGGCAAAGGTGGTCATAGACGCATTGGGGATCGCGACTACCCTCAGGAGGAAAATTCCGGAGAACCCTTATGTTGACAGGGAAGTGGACATAAACGACGTCGAATCCACCGGCAGGTTCATATACGAATTCGAGCTGGATCACGAGGACCTCAATTTTTACGATGAAAAGAATGCGATAATACACCTTAACCAGCACGTGGCCCCAGGAGGGTACGGCTGGGTGTTCCCGAAGAGCAAAAACAAGGTTAACATAGGCCTTGGCGTGCAAAGGAAGAGCCTCGAGCTCAGGAACCAGAAGCTTGGCAGGAACGATAATCTGCACATGCTCATAGACGAATACGTAAAGACCAACCCCGTCCTGAAGAACCTCAAGCTTTACAATGCCGACAACAACGGCAAGGGGTACTGGTCGGTTGCAGTGAGGAGGCAATTGCCCAGCCTTGTATTCAACGGCTACATGGGGGCTGGAGACAGCATGGCGATGCCGAACCCCATAAGCGCGGGAGGCATAGGCCCGGCGCTCGTTGCAGGAATACTTGCAGGGGAGGATGCTGCGCTTGCCGTGCAGAATGGCGACACCAGCATAAACGGCCTGTGGAAGTACAACACAGACTTCAACGAGGAATACGGGAAGAAAACGGCCGGGCTTGAGGTATTCAGGGTATATCTGCAGTCGCTAAACAACGACCTGCTCAACTATGGCATGAAGATGTTCGTCTCGGCAAAGGACGCAACGGACCTTGGATACGGGCTGATACCAGAGCTCAGCATAGCCAACAAATTCAAGATGATACTGAAGGGCGCTGAAAACATAAATGCGTTCTCCAACCTGCTTTACGTGGTAAAGAAGATGAAGGCACTCAACGAGCTATATGGTAGATATCCGAAGTCCACCGAAGGGTTCCCGGAGTGGCGCAGGGCTGTCGATGCGGAAATGGAGGAGGCAAAGTCGCGCTTCAAGCCCAATCCTATTTGAAGACTGATTACATGGAAGACTATACGAGATTCGAGAAGGCTAGGATAATCGGCGCCCGAGCGCTGCAGCTTGCATACGGTGCACCACCGCTGATGAAGGTGCCCGCAAACATGATAAATCCGCTAGACCTTGCCGAGCTTGAGTTCGAGAAGGGGGTAATACCTATTACCATACTGAAGGAGGAGAAGGGCTAGCCCCTTGCTTTTACCCTCTGCCCGGATATGTTGTACACTTCGGCGCTCCTTGCGCTGAATATGCCGCTGCTCAGCAAAGGGTTCAGCCGCTTTGGGCTGTCCCCTATCGCGGTGCCTGTTATAAGCTCGTTGAAAGCAGGCATCGATACCAGCCTTATTTTGCCGTTGAACCTTTCGTAGGCCGACCTGGCGCTCCTTGCATTGAGCCTGTAAATGGCCCACGCCTTTTGCTCGTATATCGCGCCGTTTTTGTCCTTCATGCGCACCGCTAGGTGGTCGTGCGCGCTTATTATGTAGCTAAGCATCATCATCTCCTCCCCCGGTTTCCTGTTGCCATGTACGAATCCGAAGTCTCCTACGACGAGCTCCTTGACTACATCATGTCCTATTATGCTTTCAAGGTGCGCGTCATGGTTCCCGGCAACTATATTGAGATCGAATCCCTCCATCTGCCTGAAAAAGCCCTTCAAAAGCTTTATCTCAGCGCCCTCGGGGTAAAGTATGCTATCCTTGACATCGCCAAGTATTACAAGCTTATCTATGGAGAAATCCCCCATTATGCGCCTTATGCGCTCCGCCATCCTGTCCGTAGCATTGAAAAGGTGTATGCCCCTTTTCGATAGCTTCAGTTCCATCCCTATGTGCAAGTCAGCCACCACGAGGTGCCTGTCCCTTCCAGATCCTGCTATTAGTGCCGGCTCCCCGTAAACGAACTTCAGGCTTGCATGGGCCAAAACATCACACTAATAATAATAAGGCTAGAGATATTTAATATTCTAGTAATGCGTGGTGCTGATGGTAGATTTCTCCCCGAAAATAGGCAGGATAGACGGGATAGACGTAGAGCTTCACTGGACGTTCCTTATACTGCTCATATTCATACTTTTCCTGAGCCTCTACCTTTTCGCCATATGGGTGCTCCTGTTCGCGTGCGTGCTGCTACATGAGCTAGTCCATTCGATCACCTCAAAGAGGAACGGAATAAGGGTGAAGAAGATAGTGCTGTACCCATTCGGCGGCGGGTCCATAATAGACTTCGATAAGGTGAGCCCAGAAATCGAGTTCAGGATATCCATCGTGGGTCCGCTGGCAAGCCTCCTGCTTGCAGTGGCGTTCGGCATAGCCGACCTATACGCACCGGCAAACATAGTCGGCAGCACGCTGCAGACGCTGTTCCTGCTTAATGTGTTCCTAGGGGTATTCAACCTGCTTCCATGGCTTCCGCTTGACGGGGGCAGGGCCTTGAGGAGCTACCTGCAGAAAAGCAGGAGCTTCCTTGATGCAACGAGGCTTGCGGTAAAATCGAGCAATGCGGTAACCATAATATTCATAATGGGGACTGTGGCGTATGCCGCGCTGGCGCACGGCTATTCCGCAGTTTACAGGGAATTCATAATCGTCTGGGATGTTGCCATAGCCTTCTTCATATACAGCGGCGCGCAGGCGGAGATGCAGTCGGCTCTGATAAAGGAGAACATAAAGGGCCTGCGGGCCAGGGACGCAGCAACAAGCAACTACCTTGTCGTAAGGGGCACGTTGAGCATGGATAAGCTCTACAAAAAACTCATGCACAGCGAAACGCACATAGTGCTCTTCAGAAAGGGAAGCCAAGTAAAAATACTATCAAGCGCCTCCCTCCAGAAACTCCTGAAAAGCCCAAAACCAGGGGCCATTATTGCGGATTTCGGTACTCCGATACCTTCCATACCGTATAGCATGGGACTTTACGATGCAATAGGCCGCATGCGATCCGACGAAAGCAACGTTGCGGCGCTCCTCAAGGGCGACACGATAAAGGGCATACTGCTGATGCAGCACATAGAGGCAATCATAGCGCTGCACATATCAAGGAAGAAGAAAACGGCCGGAAACAGTGCAAACAAATAAAAAGAAGTACAATAATAATTTATAGACGACCTGGTGTACAGATGCCGCACCTAGATAGCATAACGATCCACAACTTCAAGTCTTTTAAGCACGCGAACATCAAGTTCAGCAAGGGGTTTAACTGCATCGTAGGCGCAAACGGATCCGGAAAATCCAACATATGCGACTCCCTGATATTCGCTCTTGGCGAGAGCTCCCTGAAGAGGATGAGGGTGCCGAATACGGCCCAATTGATAAACAGCTTCGCGAAGCCGAACAAGGAGGACGGGTTGAGGAAAGCCTACGTAAAGATAAACTTCAGCGGGGAGCAGCCGCTTGAGATAGCGAGGATAATAAAGTCCAACAGCAAGATAGGCTACAGGCTCAACGGCAAAAGGGCGACGAGGCAGGAGGTGATAGACGCGCTCAGAGGCTACAGGGGCGACATCAACGAGACAAACACGATAACGCAGGGGGAGATATCCTACATGGTGAACCTGAACCCAAAGGACAGGAGGGAGCTCATAGACGTCGCGGCAGGAATAAAGGAGTTCAACGACAAGAAAGACACCGCGATGAAGGAGCTGGAGAAGGTGCAGGCAAAAATAAACGAGACAAACATAGCGCTTAACGAAAGGAAGGGCTTCCTTGACCAGCTGGAAAAGGAGAAGGAGGATGCCGAAAAATACATAGGGCTCACGGAGACGGTGAAGAGAATAACCTACACCGTGCTGAAAAACAGCGAGAGGCAGGTGCTCTCCGACTTTGAGGGCATATCAAAAACCCTGAAGGATCTTGAGCAGAGGAAGAAGGCTGCATCTTCAGGAATTGCAGAGCTAGACATGATGCTGGAAAAGCTTTCAAAGGACAGGGAGTCTTTCCTGAAGAACCTCAACGAAAGATCCGCGGAATCAAGCACCACAGGGAAAGTCCTAGAGGGCATAAACAAGCAAACGGCGATAAAGGAAACGGAAATAAAGTCCGTAAAGGAAAAGATGTCGGAGCTGGAGGAGCAATCAACGCAATTGAAGGCAAACCTGAAAAAGATACTGTCGGAGAAGAAGGCGGCAACGGACGAGGCCGATTCTGTAAGGAAGCAGCTCGAAGAAAAGGCAAAAACCCTGAGCTCAAAGGAGAATGCGGAGCTTGAGGGCGCAGCTGGATCGCAGATAGAGAAGATAGGCGGCAACCAGAGAAGGATAGAGGACCTGTATTTGCAACTGGACAACATGTCGAAGAAGTACCTGCAGTACAAGTTCGAGATTGAAAGCGCAGAGAAATCGCTCAAGGCAACAGAATCAGCCATAAGCCCAAAAAGCGCAGAGTACGAGGGAATAATGTCTGAGATAAAGAAACAAAAAGGAATTATATCAAATTCGGAAAAGAGGCTTGCGGATCTCGGCAGGGAAATAGGATCGATAAAATCGAAGATACTGGAGCACCAGGGCACCGTAGACAAGATATATGTCGAAAGCGTCAACCTGAGGGAGCAGGCAAGGCTTATGGGAGGGGGATCAGACAAGGTCAATGATTTCCTGAAGAAGAGCATAGAAAAAGGGTTTTACGGGAGGGCATACGAGCTGTGCAGATACGGGGACAAATACGCTGTTGCGGTGAATGCAGCAGCAGCAAGCAGGCTAGGCTATCTCGTTGTGGATTCCGCAGAAGTCGCGGACAAGGCGATAAAGCTCCTGAAAGACAGGCAGCTGGGACGCGCAACCTTCATACCGCTCAAGGACGTAAGCCTGAAGCACGGGGACGGGGGCAAAGGGCTCGACAGGCTGATAGACCATGTTGAATACGAAGAAAAATTCGAGAACGCCTTCAAGTACATATTTGCAAACACGTATGTGGCAAGGAGCATAGGCGATGCAAAATCTATAGGCTTCGGCAAGGGCCGTTTCGTGACCCTTGAGGGCGAGCTTGTCGAGCAATCCGGGATAATAACTGGTGGATCCACGAAGCACTTCCAGTCGCCTGCCATGCTCGAATCAAAAATAAAGTCACTGGAGGACCAGAGGTTTGCCCTATCCGGGGTCATGGCTGAATTGGGCTCAGAGATGGACGAGAAGGCCAAGGAGGCAGGAAGGCTGCAGGCGGAGGTCCTGGGCTGCAATGTTGAGCTGAAGCATCTCGAAACTGCCGCATCGGCGCTGATGTCTGAGCTGGAGGATTCAAGGCGCAGGTCGTCCGAGCTCTCATCAAGGGTTTCGGAGCTGAATGGCGAGTACTCGGAATCTGATTCAAGGCGCAACTCACTGCTGAAGGAGTTGAACGGCCTCAAGGCAGAAAACGAGAAAATATACTCGCTTAACGTCTCGCTGAAGCATGGGAATGCAAAGGCGGACAAGGCCGCGCTCGAGAACCTGAAGGGGTTGCGCTCCGAGGTTGAAAGCCTAAGGATAAGCATTGCAACGCTGGAGAAGGAGCAGGAACTGAAGAGCGCAAGGGCATCGGAGCTGGAAACGCAGATAAAGTCCAACGGCACCACGGGCAACGAGGCTAGGAAAAGGCTTGCAATACTGGACCAGGAACTCCAGGACCTAAACGCTCAAATGAAGGAAATAAGGCTGAAGATAGGAAAGTCAGACGCCAATACCCAGGAGCTGTACAAGAAGGTGCAGGACCTCGATTCCAAGATATCAAAGCTGGCGAACGACAGGGGGAAGGGCCAGCTGGAGATAGAAAGGGCGAACAACGGTCTCATAGAGCAGGAAACAAGGAAGGTGCAGCTGCAGACGAGGATAAGCGACATAAAGGCCGAGCTGATGTCATACAACGGCATCGATGTGGTTGAGGGCGCAACCATGGAAGAGCTCGAGGCCAAGAGGACCATAGCGAAGAACGACATAGAGAGGCTGGGCGCGGTGAACCTGAAGGCGCCGGAGGTATATGCCGCGAAAAAGAAGGACGTCGAGGAGGTAAACTCGAAGATGCAGGTCCTTTGCAACGAGAAGGACTCGGTAATAGCAATGGTAAACGAGATAGAGTCGAGGAAGCTGAGCATATTCACGGAAACCCTTAACGACGTAAACGAGAACTTCAAGAAGCTGTACGGATACGTGTTCGAGGGATCTGCAATGCTCCAGCTTGACAACCAAAAGGACCCGTTCAATTCAGGGCTTTCGATAAACATAAAGTCCCCAAAGCACAAGAACGTGACTGTGGAGGTGCTATCGGGAGGGGAGAAATCCCTTGTAATCATAATGCTGATATTCGCGATACAGGCGCACGACCCGATGTCCCTGTACGTGTTTGACGAGATAGATGCAGCGCTGGACAAGGAGAACTCGAAGAAGCTTTCAAGGCTCATGAAGGAGGTGAGCAAGAAGTCCCAGCTGATAGTCATAAGCCACAACGATTCCCTGATAACCGCATCGGACACGGCAATAGGTGTTGTCCACAGGAACGGGGAATCCCGCGCCGTTGGACTCCAGATTACCCCGACGCAAAGTGTTGAAATCAAATAGTGTTATACGTGCAGCAGAAAAAACCCGGATCGAAGAAGATTGAAATAAACACCCTTCCGCTATACATACTCCTTGCGGTGCTGTTCGTGCTCTTCATAGTGTTCCAGGGCAGGGGAACGCTCTCAGCGCTCTTTGGCATAGCCCTTTTCATGACGATTGTAGTGCTGATAGTCATAGAGTTCAGCGTCGGGCTCCGCGAGGACGGCCTTGCGAAGAACATCATAGAGATAATGGCCGCCGTTTTGATAGTGGTGGTGTTCTGGTTCTCGTTGAGGGCGCTACTGCACACTAGCTACCCTCTTGACGTGGTGCCGAGCTGCAGCATGCTTCCGCACCTGAAGAGGGGCGACCTCATAGTGCTGCGCGGCGTGCAGTCGCCCCAGCAGATAAAGGCTCCTGTGATAAACGTAAGCGCATCCGCATACAAAAACATGGACAGCGCGATATCCAGCGAATTCCTTTCGTGCGTTGCATACAGCATAAGCGGCAACAGGGTATATGTGTCGCAGATCGTAAAGCCCGGCTACAGCATAGGCCTCTACAGCCCTCGCAACGGCGGCGAGATAGTTCCGTATTCATCGCAGAGCGGATTCCTCGTGCAGTACACGTGCGGGGCAAAGGAGATAATGTACGGAAACGGGACTACCGCATACGAGGCATACACAACCGCAGTAACGATCAACGGCACAACCATATACACGGATGCTAACAATTCTATAGTCGTATATGCAACGATACCGCAGGATTACTTCTACAAGCTTGGCGACAGCTACATAGTGCACAGGGCATATGCGATCATAAACGCTAGCGGGAAGTACTACGTGCTTACGAAGGGCGACAACAATCCTGGGCTTGACATGCAGTACGGCAATTATCCGGTAAACATGACGTACGTTCAGGGCAGCGTAGTGTACTCCATACCATATCTTGGCTATCTCAAGCTTGCGTTAAGCAACAGCTTCACTGAGCCTGCGGGATGCAACTCCACTGTGATAAACAGCTAATGGGAGTACGCCTTGGTCCATGCAGATGAGAATACCACCGTATTGGAAGCGCCGTTGTTGCCGTTTCCGCTGTAGTCCACCATGTCGCTGTTCAGCGGCCACCACCCGACAAGGTGCTGCAGGTCTATCGGCGGCGCACCTATGCCCTTTATGTACTCATGGAGTATCTGGTTCGAGTTGAGCGATGAGTTGTATATCTGCACGTTCGATATGCCCCCTGCAAACCAGTTGCCCTGGCCGGCCCCTATCGTCAGGTTGTTGCCATTAGTCACTATGTTGCCAGACTGCGGGACCGTTCCCGCAAGATACCCGTCCACGTATATGCTCATCGCGTAGCCGTTATATGTAGCGGCCACGTAGTGCCAGCTGTTCTTCCCGTTATAGTTCTCGCTGAGCGATACCCAAGACCCTCCTATGTAGAGGTCCATCGCTATATTGGACCAGCCGCTGGTCGTAGCTGGGAAAACATATCCTGTGTTGGTTGTTGCCGTGGCCTTTGAGACCGCATCCTGGTCTGTTCCGGACCCGTTCGCGTATATCCATGCGGTTACAGTGAGCTGGTTGGACAAATCAAGATACCCGGAATCCGGTACTGAAACCTTGCTGCTCCCACCGTTGAAGAAAGCTACGGATTTGGGTATCTCCGAGCTGCAGACCCCCTGTAGGTCTATGAGCTGTATGGTGCCTGCGCCATACGGCCTGTAAACCTGGCATGCACCGGGCTCTGCCCTTGATATGGAATTGCCGGAATTGAATGCCCCTATGGCATACAGCGCGGCGATCGCAACGCCTATTATGATGAATGCCCATGCGTAGTTTACGAGATATTCAATGGAGCCTTGAGAGTTTGGCATTAGAAAACCTGCCTGACGTGAAGTCCGGTATTAAAGTAAAAGTAAACGATTATATATCTTTCTAAGACAATAATAGATAGTCTGTTTATAATACACAGCAACTGCATCGGTGTGAAGCTCATGGCAGATTTATCCAACGATATAAGACTAGCTGTCGACAGCGGCAAGGCCGAATTCGGGATAAACAGGTCGTCGGAGGCGATACTGTCAAACAGGGCAAAGATGGTCATAGTCACATCCAAGAACAGCGGGGACAGGCTCAACGACATACTGCACATAGCCAAGATATCCGAAGTCAAGGTGCAGGTTTTCGAGGGAACCCCCGTTGAGCTCGGTGTCGTCTGCGGCAAGCCATTTTCCGTCTCGGTGCTGTCGATAATAGATGCAGGAAACTCAAAGATACTGAATGAAAACTACTAACGTGATTTATTGCCAAATGGTGAATTCGCAGCAAGGAAGCTCGTAAGGATGAGGAAGCATCAGAGGCTTCTGAAGAAATGGCAGAAGAGGAAGATGTTCAAGCTAAAGCAGAAGTACGATGCGATGGGCGAGGTTCCCAGGGCCAAGGCGCTGGTGCTGCAGAAGTTCGCCGTAGGGCAGAAGCAGCCGCACTCCGGCCAGATAAAATGCGTCAAGGTGCAGATAATAAAGAACGGGAAGGTCGTGGGCGCCTTCGTGCCGGGAGACGGATCCGTTGGGTTCATCGACGAGCACGATGAGGTCACCATAGAAGGCCTTGGAGGATCGCAGAGGGGCCAGATGGGATGCATCCCGGGAATGAAATACAAAGTGGTTGAAGTCAACGGTGCAAACATACAGCTGGTCAGGGCCGGCAAGAAAGAGAAGCCGAAGAGATGACGATGATGGCAGAGCCAAACGAAAACATTCCAGCTCAGCAGGACGAGCCGAAGGAGGAGCAGAAGCCGAAGCCAAAGAGGGCAAGGCCTTCAAGGCAGCCGAGGCAGCAGGGCGAGGCGAATGCCAACGAAGCAACGCCACACGCTGCAAAGCGCGTTCTTCTCTTCGACAAGTATGAATACAATGTCGAGGTGCAGGACCTCAGCCTTAAGAACTACATAAACCTGAAGCCGCTTGCTTATCCATCAACATACAGGAGGGGGAGCGGGAAGAGCTTTTCCAAGGTCAACGTCAACATAGTTGAAAGGCTCAGCAATTCAATGATGAGGGGCGGCACAGGCGGCAAGGTCAGCGGCCACATAATAAGGACGAAAGGGAGGCTGCAGGGCAAGAAGATAAAGTCAATAAGGATCATAGAGAAAGCTTTCGAGACAGTCGCAAAGCAGACCGGGAAAAACCCGCTCCAGGTGCTGGTCATGGCACTGGAGAACAGCGCGCCAATAGAGGACACGACAAGGGTTGTGTACGGCGGCATAAAATCGAACGTAGCGGTTGACATAAGCGCGAGCAGGAGGCTGGACATAGCACTGAGGAACATAGCGATGTCAGCAATAATAAGCGCTTTCGGGAGCAGGAGGAGCATTTCAGACGCACTAGCCAACGAGCTGGTATTAGCTGCAAACATGGACGTCAACAGTTACGCCGTGAAGAGGAAGAACGAGATAGAGCGAATGGCAAGGAGCGCCAAATAAGCTGATTCAGATGGTAAGGAAGGAGTACATAGTAGAGGAAATTACGAAGATAATGGGCAATACGGACCAGATACGTAACATAGCGATAATAGCGCACGTCCACCACGGCAAGACAACGCTTACGGATTCGCTCCTGGTAAAGGCAGGGCTCATATCCAAGACTGTTTCTGGGGATGTCCTCTACACCAATTACGAGGCCATAGAGAAGGACAGGAGGATGACCATAAAGTCTGCAAACATATCCCTCGGCTTCGAATACAAGGGCAAGGACTACATAATAAACCTGATAGATACGCCGGGGCACGTGGACTTCGGCGGGCACGTCACGAGGTCGATGAGGGCTGTTGACGGGGTTGTCCTGGTAGTCGATCCTGTGGAAGGGGTAATGCCGCAAACCGAAACGGTCCTCAGGCAGGCGCTCAAGGAAAAGGCAAAGCCGGTGCTGTTCGTGAACAAGACAGACCGGCTTCTCACCGAATTGAGGCTTACGCCGGAGCAAACCATGGAAAGGCTCATGGAGCTCATAAGGAACATAAACAAGCTCATAGACCAGTACTGCCCGGAGGAATTCATAGGCAAATGGAATGTGGGCGTGGAGGACGGGAGCATATGCTTTGGCAGCGCATACGACCGGTGGGCCGTATCCAAGTACATCATGGACAAGTACAAGATAAACTTCAAGCAGGTATTCGAATACAGCTCGCAGGGCCCGGAAGGAATAAAGAAGCTGCAGGAGCTTGCGCCGATAGACGACGCGATACTCGCGATGATAATAGACCATCTGCCTCCGCCCGACGTGGCGCAGAAGTACAGAATCCCGCAGATATGGCACGGCGACATAAGCAGCGCAGCAGGCCAGTCGATGACCGGCGTTGACAAATCCGCAAAGACGAACATCGTTGTATTCAACATAATATACGACCAGCATAGCGGCGAGATAGCCGTAGGGCGAATATTCTCGGGATTGGTGAAAAAGGGAACCGAGTTCCACATATCAGGAAAGGCAAACACGCAAAAGGTGCAGCAGGTCGGCATATACATGGGCCAGGACAGGGTAATAGTGGACGCGCTTCCTGCAGGAAACATAGCCGCGCTCATAGGATTGAAAGACATATCTGTGGGCGATACGCTTAGCGAGGACGAGATAGAGCCTTTTGAGCAGATAACGCACTATTCAAAGCCCGTGGTGACAAAGGCGGTCGAGGCAAAGGACTCGAGGGATACCACAAAGCTAATAGAGGCGCTGCGTGTGCTTTCAAAGCAGGACCCTACCATAAAAGTTGAGATCAACCAGGAAACAGGTGAGCATCTAATAAGCGGAATGGGGGAGCTTCACCTGGAAATAATAGAGACAAAACTCAAGGACGAATTCATGGTGCCGATAACAACGAGCGAACCGATAGTTGTATACCACGAGACTCTGGAAGCCGGTGCAGGTCCGATAGAGTCAAAGGCCCCGAACAGGCACTCGAAATTCTACATAGAGGTCTCGCCGCTGCCGGAATCGGTCAAGAAGGCCCTGGACGAAGGGAGCATAAGGGACGGGGCCCCGAAGGGACAGACTGCGGTGCAGGCGATGATAGATGCAGGGCTGGACAGGCCCACGGCAAAAGGGGTAGTGTACGTGTCCAACAACTGCATGCTCGTAGACGCGAGCCACGGGGTGCAGTACCTAAACGAGGTAATGGAACTATTGATAGACGGGTTCGTGGAAGCAACAAAGGACGGCCCGCTGGCCAGGGAAAAGTGCTCAGGCATAATGGTAAAGATAATGGATGCGACGATACACGAGGATCCGGTGCACAGGGGGCCGGCACAGATAATACCTGCAATGAGGCGCGGAATGTATGCGGCAATGCTCATAGCCGGCGTGTCGCTTGTTGAGCCGAAGCAGATATTTACTATCAACGTCCCGCAGGAATACATGTCAGACGTGATAACGCTATTGCAGAGCAGGAGGGGGCAGGTACAGAACATAACCCAGGACAGGGAGCAGATGTCGATAACGGCAAAGATGCCCGTATCAGAGGTAATCAAGGGGTTCTCCAACGGATTGAGGAGCTCCACGCAGGGCAGGGCCATTTGGTACTATGAATTTGCAGGGTACGAGAAGCTCCCCGGAGAGCTGCAGAACAAGGTAGTCAGGGAGATAAGGAAGAGAAAGGGCATTCCCGAAGAGCCGCCCAAGCCTGAGCAGTTCCTGGAATGAATCCGGATGGCGATTACCATGGCAAAGACCCTGCATTTTTACGGCTCGCTGCCTGAACTTATTTTAAGTGGCACTAAGACG
Organism: Candidatus Micrarchaeota archaeon; assembly: GCA_028866575.1. Classification (NCBI taxonomy): domain Archaea; kingdom Nanobdellati; phylum Microcaldota; species Microcaldota archaeon. The sequence goes on from JAGWHU010000010.1 coordinate 14,201, forward strand.
TCCACGTGGAGGGTAAACGACGAAAAGGATATTGCTCCGGGGGACGGGCTTTCCCTTTGCAGGAACGACGGCACAGAATTCGCGAAAGCCGAGGTAACGTCCGTAAAGGAAACAACGTTCAAAGAGCTTACGGATGAGGATAAGGAAGGCCACGAGGAATTCGGTTCCGAAGAGGAGATGTATAAGACGTATTCGGAATACTACAAATTTGAGGTAGTGCCAGAAACAAAACTGAAGATAATAAGATTTAGACTGGCCTGACAATGCAGAATGCTAAGGTTTAAATAATCTAAAGATTAATGGTATTACAATACTTTCTGTGTATTCTTTTTCCTGAAAAGTAATACTGGATGAAGTAAACCTGACGGTGTTATTATGGCAAAGTCCTATGTAAAGTTTGAGGTATCCAACGAAGTCGTGTCGAAGACATACGAGGCATTGCAGCTTGCGAAGCAGTCCGGAACCATAAGGAAGGGCTCCAACGAAGTTACGAAAAGCGTGGAGAGGGGCCTTGCATCGTTCGTTGTCATAGCCGGGGATGTCGAGCCGGAGGAAGTGGTAGTCCACATACCTTCGATATGCGAGCAGAAAAAGATACCGTATTCGTACGTGCCGAGCAAGGCGGACCTTGGCAAGTCGATAGGGCTCAACGTCCCGTGCACGGCAATAGCCGTGGAGAATGCGGGCAGCGCGGCAGCTGCAATAAAGGAAATAACGGGGAAGGTGTCCGGCATGGCTCCGCAGGAGAAGGGCCCAGCAGAGCAAAAACAGGAACAGAAACCAGAGAAGGAGCAGAAGCCGAAGCCGCAGAAGAAGCAGCAGGCCGAAGCACCACCGCAGCCCCCACAATGATGCAGTAAACATGCGTGATACTTATGGAAAATAGCGAATCAAGACCACAATTCTCCGGCTTCCTGGCCGAGATAGTTGATGTCAACAGGAAGGCGAAGACTGGAATATCCGGGGAGATATATTCCGTATCATGCAAGATACTGGAGGGAAACGACAGGGGAAGGATAATAAGGAGGAACATCCTAGGTCCTATAAAGATAGGCGACGTCATAAGGCTGCCTGATACGAGCAGGGAAGCCAAGGAGATAAGGGTAAAGTGAAGTGATGGAATGAAGTGCACGTACTGCTCCCGCGAAATACCCAAAGGCACAGGAACCATGTATGTCCACAAGACCGGCACGCTGAACTACTTCTGCTCGAACAGGTGCTTCAAGAATTCCAAGATGAAAAGGAAGATGAACAAGAAGGAGCTGAGAAACAAATAATTATTTAAATCTATTTTTTCATTATCTATCAAGAAGTTGATAGGTAGTTAAACGGAAACAACCCAGAACCCGGAAAGCGGAGAGCTCAAAGTAAAGAGCAAAGGCTTTTACCACATCCTCAGGACTGATGGGAATGGGACCAGGTTTTTGGCGATAAACAACAAGAACGGAACAGCCGTGATGGATTCGCTGCTTCTCCAACTCGCCAGGGACGAAACTGTTTCAAGGGTCATGCTTGACTTCTGCGGCTCTGAAAGGGAGCTTGTCAGGCACGTACACAAAGATGGCACCGGCGAAATGAAGCTCGGCGGGCTAAAGGAATCCACCACCGACATACCAAACGAGGTTGAGATGAGCAGGATATCCGTTGCGATGGAAAGCGTATCCGCAACTCCCGGATCAGTGATTACCGGCGCGCTTGTATACAAGGGGAACATGAAAATAGACAACAGCGATTTCTACAGGGAGCTGGCGGAAGAGATAGCATCAGCGCAAGAGGCGAAAAGGCTACGCGAGCTTGAAAGGCTGAGTGGCGCGTCCTCAAAGCACGATTAAACCAATTCCTCCACTTCTATGCCCTTTTCGTCAGGGCCCCCGAAAGCCCCGCTTATCACGTTCTCGATGCCGAACTTCATAAGCTCAGCCTGTTTCTTCGAGAAGAAGACCTTCCTTCCAGCTTTGTCCCTTATTATGTATGCGCCCCCATCGTCAACAGTGACTATGATGTACTCATCCCCCTTGCTTATCTTGTAGCTTTTTGCCATGTGAAGCGCCCTGCGCCGCATCCGATTTCAGGCCTCGCACTTTATGCTTTCGTTCTGCTCCATCCTCTCGGCGATTGCCCCGTCCTCGTCATACAGGTAAGTTGTAACGCTTACGGGATAAGAATCAGGGAAATTGTTCGGCCTCGTATACAGCTTTATCTGCTTCTCCAGCCTGCTTCCAGGCTTGAGTATCCCCACCCTCGTCCTGCCTATGCTCAATTCCTTGTCATGCGCAAGCGACAGCGGGGAATTTGCAACGATGTCGCACTCGCACCAATAGATCTTCGAATTCTCGTCCGCGCTCACCGAAAGGTACATGACCGCTTCATTTCTGTTGTTCGCTTTTAGGCTCTTTGGCTCAAATCGGGTCTCTACTTTTACAATTGGCATATCTATCACACAACCTTAGAATCAATAAAATCATTAAATAACAAGATATTTATAATCTAGAGAAAGCAATTATTACTGGCGGTGCCTTGGAGCTCAACGAATCAAGCCTTATAATAAACGAACTCACCCTGCGGGACCTGAGGATAACAAAGGAGGTTACAGAGACCAGGAGGTCCATAGTGCGCTGGCTGGCCCTTGCAATCGGGATCATAAGCCCCGGTGAGTCGCGCCTGACTGCCGTATCGGTGCTAGATGCGCTGCTCTACTTCCAGTTCTCCAAGAGGAAGGACCCTACAGTGGGGGAAATGTCAGAATACATAGCCAAGTCATGGGGTGCAGTAAACGAGAAAACCCTAAGGTACCATCTCCTTCAATTAAAAAAAGCGAATGTATTAAATAACTCCAAGGGAAAGTATTTCCTTGTGGCCCCAGACATGGGGGACAGGTACGACCCTGACCTATGGATAGGCAACTATCTCGATTCTCAGGTAAATCCGATAAAGGGCAAGCTGAAGATAGCGATAAGGGAGCTCAGGAGCAGGTAATCAATCATGCCGGAACTAAGGGAAATGGCCATATACGGGATATTGGCCCTTGCAGTTGTCGTGGTGGTAATCTATCTGGTTTCGGGAACCCAGATATTCGGCAGCAGGAGCTATAGCGTAAACGTCAGCCTTTCCCAGAGCGGCGCAAGCCCGACATACCCGTACCAGACTTCATATTATACGATAAACGTCACAAATACCGGGCACAGCCAGGTAAACGGCCTGCTTGTTGGGTTCTACCTTAACGGGCAGCCGCAGAACACTACAACAGTATCGCTGCCCGCCGGGAAGAGCATAGAAATACAAAGGAACTATACGTATCCCAGCTCCGGCAGCTACGAATTCGAGGCGATTGCGGATCCGGGGCGCCTGCTCAACATAGCCGATAGGCAATCCGCGCAAAGCACTATGAGCATCAACATAACCAATGCAGAGCTGCCGAACGTGTACACCTCCATACCCAACGGCAACATAACATCCACGCAGAGCTTCACGCTCAACGAGAACGGCGACATAGAGAGTGCTGCAATAGCGCAGAGGTACAACATAAGCATAATGAACAGGCTATTCGGGCCAGCAGAGCCCGTAGCATTGAAAATATTCGAGAACGTGTACCCGTTCACGGCAAAGGTATACGGCGCATACGCAAAATACAGCGACAACAGCATAGCATACACCGCGTGGATACAGGGCACGCTTAATCCTCAGGTTGTTGACGTTGTCATATCTAGCTTCGGATATAAGGTCCACGCCCTTAACGGCAGCGCCGAATCAATGGCGTACTCAGAGATAGACAACAAAACCAGCATATGCACGTTCTACAGCAACGGATGGACAAAGATAATAAGCTACTACAACAACAGCGCCCCTATGAACTGCATGGGCATAGCGGGAAAGATATACGTGCCAAGCGAGAGCGTAGTGCTCACGAACCTGGTAAAGAACAATACAAAGCTCGCGCATTACCAGTCAGGGTTCTTCTACACCAACAGCTCGGTCATAGGATCATCGCTTTCCTATTCGGGATCCAACGTCACAGCTACTAACCTTTTCGAGAACAACTACGGCGTGTTCGTCTCGAGCATAAAGAAGCTCAGCGCTGGGATAAACGTTTCCTCATTCACCAACTCAACGTGCTACGGCCTGATATTCAACATGAGCAACGTAAGCATATGCTCTTACATAATCCCGACAAGGACCGGAAACGTCACCCTGCCATACGGGCTCGTCAACTCCAGCTACATAACGTCCAACTACATAATAAACATGTATTCCCTGGTCAACAACACGCAGCTCGTTGCGGCGCACGACAACGCCGCGAACCTGATGAGCAGGCTGAACGTGAGCAGCAGGTCAATGATATGGAACACGATATTCAAGGACACCTGCGCATTCGATAACCAGTCCATAGGGTGTACGTTCGTGAAATTCATAAGCAAGAACAATACCGCTTACTTCAACATAACCAACAAGCTGCCTGCGAATCTGAGGATAAACAAGCTGAACTGCGAAATAGCCCCGGGATTTGCCAACCTGACTGTAAACCAGACCATCGGGCCGAACCAGTCCCGGGAATTCGTACAAATGTGCAACATGATAGCGATACCGGCTGCTGCGGCGCAGAGGAGCTTCATACTGCTATTGAACTATACCTACGGCAATTCCACAGTAATCGCGCACGGCGCGCTCAACATAACCACTCAAACTGGCTGAATCTGTATATTGAGGAAGTCCTTGGCACCCTTGCCCTCAGGGAAAGCGCGCCCGTTTTCTGATTCGACGGGAAGTGACGTTTCCATCGCGACCCTCTGTAGCTCGCTCATGTCGAGCACCCTGTCCACGAAAAGCTCCACGTAGTAGTCGCTTTTCCCTATCGGTATCTTCTTTATCCTGAACACGAGGTACTGCAGCATCCCGGACCTCCTGACCCTCAGCCTTATGCTGCCGCTCCTTATTATCCCCATGGCCTTTTCGTCTACCATATTGCATTACCAAAGCACAATAGAATGCGTGAGTGTATGTGAGCCGAACTTAATAAGTTTTATGATTGCGCGTTTGTACGGAATTTCATCAGGATATTATGCAAGCGTGCGCTCCCTATAGTTGCAGTGCCCTATTATTGCAATAATAATATAAAACTGCGGTGCCAACTAGATTGGATGATACAGATAACATCCCCTGCCATAGCATCGTATTTCACGCTAGTTTACAACGCCCTCTCGGGGTACGTCGGGCCGCCATTGCTGTGGCCGATAGCGTTCCTGGCGTCGTTCGTGATCTTCGTTATAATACTGTCGCTTCTTTTCAGCATTTTCTCCTACGTCTTCGGATGGATAGAGAGGAAGGTGATAGCAAGGGCACAATCAAGGCACGGTCCTACATACGTCGGGCCTTTCGGCTTCCTGCAGAACCTTGCAGATCTGATAAAGCTGGTATCCAAGGAAGAAATAGTGTCCGACAGCGCCGACAGGCCTCTTTACCAGATGGTGCTTCCATCCGTCGTGGCGCTGTTCGTGCTCATACTGGTGTTCCTTCCTTTCACCAACGCGTTTGTGGGGATAGGCACCACGATAAGCCTGCTTGCTGTGTTCGTGCTTTTGTCCCTCTCCCCGATACTGCTGTTCCTTGCAGGATGGACAAGCGGAAACAAGTTCGGCTCCATAAGCGCTCAAAGATCCATAATAATACTGGTGAGCTACGAAATACCGATGTTCCTGGTAGTGGCAGCGGTTGCCATGCTGTCGAACAGCTTCAGCCTCAGCTCCATAGTAAACGCCCAGAACCCGCTGTGGTACGTTCTGCTTATGCCGATAGGCTTCGTTGTGTTCTTCATAGTAATGCTTGCGGAGCTTGAGCGCCCCCCGTTCGATCTGAGGGAAGCTGACAGCGAGCTAATAGCTGGATGGCTCACAGATGCGAGCGCGCCGTACTACGCGCTTGCGCTGTTCCTCGACTACATAAGGATGTTCGTCGGGGCGCTGCTAATCACGCTGCTCTTCTTCGGCGGATGGCTTGGCCCTGCAATAATACCACAGTTCGTGTGGCTCATGGCAAAGGTCGTCCTGCTCACGCTCTTCATAATAGTGGTAAGGGCCACTACCGTACGCATGCGCATAGACAAGGTACTCAGGCTCGGCTGGGAATACCTGACCCCTCTTGCGATGCTGAACCTTTTAATCACCTTTATAATATTTGTCAGGTAAAGTATGCTGATGGTAAAAATGGCCGTAAATCCAATAGTAAGGGTTGCAAAGCAGGTGCTTGCGAAGCCATCAACGCTCGAGTTCCCGGAGCAGAAGGAGATAGACGTGGACAATTACAGGGGCATACACAAGCTTGACATGAAGACCTGCATAAGCTGCTCCGCATGCGCGAGGATATGCCCCAACCAGACGATAACGATGGTGGAGACTGAGACGGACAAGGGCACCAAGGTGATGCCTGAAATAAACCTTGAAAGGTGCCTGTTCTGCGCGCTTTGCGAGGAGGTATGCCCCACCGACTGCCTTACCCTCGGAAAGGATTATGATTTCGAGAGATATGACAGGAGGGACTTCATAAAAAGGCCCGAAGAGCTCGAATAGCTGGTATCATGGCGTATGTGGCTATCTTTGTAATCATTGCACTGCTTGAAATCATATCTGCAATACTTGTGTTCGTTTTCAAAAACATATTGCACATAGTGCTCGCCCTGTCCTCCCTTTTCATATTCAACTCGGCGATGTTTTTCGTGCTCGGGCAGCCGCTGCTGGCGCTGCTGCAGGTTTTCATAATGGTCGGGGGCATATCAACGTACATATTCATAGGGGTTGCGGCAGGAAGCTATTCGAAGTTCAGGGGCACGAACTACGCCGTGCTGGCTATCGTGTACGTCGCGATATTCGCGTTGTTCTCCGTCAAGGTAATGCAGTCCGGCATCTACGCAAACGCTCAAAACACCCTCACAAGCGTTGAGGTATCGCAGTCGCTGCTTCAGAATTCCGGGCTGCTGTACTTTCTCGCGATAATGCTCTTCGGCACTGGATTCGGATCCATATTGCTAATGAAGAAACTAGGTAGGAAAAAATGATGTTCATATATTTCCTAATAGTAAGCATATCGGTATTCGCTGTAGGCATAGCAGGGGTGATGGCAAGCAAGAACTTCCTGATAATGCTGCTTTCTGTTGAGATAGCGATAACCGCAAGCACCCTGCTCGCGCTCTCCGTTTTCTACTACGTCTCGGAGAACAGCATAGTGATATTCCTGCTTGTCATATGGTCCATAGCATCCGTTGAGGTCATGGCACTTGTGGCGTTCAACAGGTTCATGATAAAGGAGGAGATAAGCCTTGACGTGGCGAAGCTTTCGGAGCTGAAGGAATGATCAGATGCTTGAAATATACGTCATAGCGCCCCTTGCCGTTTCGGCAGTTGTAGCGCTTCTCGCTAGAAACAGGAAAAGCATGGGGGTGAGGTACCTCGCGCTTGCGGCAAGCATGCTGTCGCTCCTCATGATAATCGCATCCTATCCTGCTAACGCAGGGCAGCTGCATAGCATCACCTGGTTCGGCTTTTCCGGCTACTCCTTTGCCATTACAATATCAACCATGCCGCTTAACATGCTGTTGCTCTTCATAGTGGGGATAATGACGCCCCTCATACTGCTGTACTCAATAGGGTTCATGGACGTTCCCAGCGAGCAGTCGCGGTACTACGCTGAAATATGCATATTCGCGGCAGCCATGATGATATTCTCCATTGCGGGGGATTTCATAACGATGATGATAGGCTGGGAGCTGCTGGGAATCTCGAGCTACCTTCTCATAGGGTTCTGGTACCACCATGAAGGCGCACCGCAAGCTGCAAGAAAGGCGGCAACCACAGTGCTCATAGGGGACGTCATGATGCTTGCAGCGATGCTAATCATATGGAATGCATATCACACATTCGTGTTCTCGCAGCTTATCAATTCTCAGGTAACCTCGATGCCGATGGAGATTTCCCTGGTTCTCGTAATGCTGGCGGTATTCACCAAATCCGCTCAATTCCCGTTCCATGAATGGCTTCCCGACGCGATGAAAGGCCCAACTCCTGTGTCGGCATTCCTGCACTCGTCCACGATGGTGAAGGCCGGCGTTTTCCTCGTTGCAGTGCTGCTGCCGCTCTTTTCAAGATATCACATGCTGCCCATGCTGCTTGTTTTCGGATTGGTAACCGCGATATTGGGGGTCTCAAATGCGCTTGCGGAAAACAACCTGAAGCGCGTACTCGCGTATTCCACAATCGAGGACCTCGGGCTCATGTTTGTCGCCTTGGGAACAGGATCGCTTCCTGCAGCGATGATGCTTTTCGCGGTCCAGACGTTCTACAAGGCGCTGCTGTTCATGAGCGCGGGCTCCATAATGAAGGCAAACGGCTACGAGGAGGAGCTTGACAGGCTGTATGTCCGGAGATCATACCTGCAGTTGCTCATACCTACGGTTATAGGAGTTGTTTCGCTTGCGGGAATATATCCATTGAGCGGGTTCTTCGGCAAGTCCGCGGTATACGCGGCAACCGGTAACTTATGGGTATATGCCATATTGCTTATGCTGGAAACCGGGAGCAGCATATACATATTCAGGTGGCTGCTGATACCTATGCGCAAAAAGCCTGAGAAGGTAAAGTCAAAGGCTGATGCCAATTACGTTACACTGCCGAAATCCATGCTGCTGCCCATATACATGCTTGCCGCGCTCGCGGCAGCCGCAGGGATCGTGATATATCATTACATGCCTGCATACCTCGGCCAGCAGGGCATACCTGCAGGCGCATTGGACATTGCAGTATCCGGCCTTATATCCACAATAGGGTTTATAGCGGCATTTTACCTGTTCTACAAGAGGCCCATTTCAAGGGCAAGGCAGGATCTCATTCACAAGCTGCTTTACAACAACGCAGCAGCAAACCGTGCCTATTCGCATATTGCGGCGATTCCAATAATGCTTTCAAGGGCCGTTGAATCCCTAGATTATTCGCTGTACAACTCCGTAAAGGGCGCAGGCCGCAGCGTCAACGAATCCGGGAACCTGCTGAAAAGGCTGGAGACCGGCAACATCAATACGTACATAGCTGTGTTCGTCCTGGGGATGCTGGTGATGCTTGCCATATTCATACTGTGATCAAATGATCCCTGTCGTACCTATAATGATATTCATACCCTCAATAGCGATTTTGGCATTGCTGCTCTCCGATGACAGGCATTCCAGCAGGATAATAGTGCTATCAACGCTGCTTAACTTACTAATAACAATCTTGATACTCGCATCATCTCTTGCTTCAGGCAGCGTAAACCTGTCGGAGCAGTACCCGTACATAGGCTCATTGGGCGTCTCTTTCGGCTTCAGGATAAACGCGATATCGCTGGCGCTGCTCATAATGTCCTCAGTGGTGCTTCTTGCAGCATCGCTCTCCGGAAACCCCGAAAAAGAGCAAAACAGGGCATCATCCATGCTCATAGCACTGTTCCAGATTGCCTCCATAGGGCTTTTTTCGTCAGCGAACCTGTTCATGTTCTTCATATTCTGGGACATAGGAGTAATAGCGATGTTCTTCATGATAAACCTTCTCGGATCGGCAAACAGGAAGGCAGCATCGATGAACTTCATCATATACGAGATTTTCGCAAGCTCGCTGCTGCTCCTGGGCATACTCCTGATATATTTCTACATGCCTGTCCACTCGCTTGACATCTCCTACATAATGAGCAATGCAGCTAGCATGCCCCAAAACGTTCAGGTGATTATATTCGCCCTGCTTTTCGTTGCGTTCATGATAAACATGCCGCTCTTCCCTATGCATTTCTGGCTTCCCGACGCGCACACCGAGGCTTCCACCCAGGGCTCCATGCTGCTTTCCGGGATACTCACGAAGTTCGGCGGGTTCGGAATGCTGCTGCTGTTCTTGATGATGCCCATAGCGGCGAAGTACTCATTATACGTTGCCGCGCTTGCAACCGTATCGGTATTCTACTCCGTCCTCCTACTGATGTTCCAGACAGACATAAAGCGCATAATAGCGTATTCCACGATAGTCGAGATGGGCATAATAATGGTGGGGATAAGCGCCCTCAACCCGCTAGGCACCTACGGGGCAACATACATGATGCTTTCGCATGGGCTGGTGATAGCCCTTATGTTCCTTGTAATAGGAACGCTCAAGCATTCATTCGGGGAGAGGAGCATCTCCGCGCTGAAGGGCACGGTGACCGATGCTGCATCTACGACATATGCTTTCCTGGCGGGTACCTTGGCCATGATAGGGTTCCCGCTCACGGCTGGCTTCATAGCTGACATACTGCTGTTCCTGGGCTCGCTGCAGGCATTTGGAATATTCGGGATAGTGCCGCTGTTCGCTGTTATACTCATGGGCGGGTTCCTCTATTTCGTGCTTGGGAAGAGCATGCTTTCAACAAGGGAAAGCTCGAGGGCCGTCGAATTCGTTGCTACGAGGCAGAAAATAGGATATGCAATGCTCCTGTTCTTCATATTCCTGTACGGGATAGTGCCGTTCGCGCTGCTCGGCCTGGTAAAATTGTAGATGATTGAAGATGGACACACCACAATACCTGATATTTGCGATGTTTTTCTGCATCGGCGGGCTCATAACTGTGGGCATAGCTGCCATACTCTCAAAAAAGCGAGTTGCGGCTTTCATGGCCAGCTCAGCGCTTCTTTCTGCCGTGGTTGTTTCAGCCGCATACCTTCTGGCAGCCAATTACGACGCGACGCTCTTCAATCTCGTGCACGTATATGTGCTGTCGTCGCTATTCATCATGATATTCTCGATATCAATCATGCTTGTGAACATGCTTGCTTATTCGAATTCAAGGGATTACCATGAGGTTTCCTTCCTTCTCGGCATTTCGTTCGCGGGGATGTTCATGGTTGCGACTGCGGTATCTATACTCGCGATACTCATAGGGCTCGAGCTTCTTGCGATAGCAACTGCATTCATGATACTGCTTGAAGGCAGGCACAGGATTGAAGCTGCGGTTAAATTCTTCATACTGGGTTCGGTGTCAGTCGCTGTACTCGCGTTTGCGCTAGCGCTCCTCCTGCCGTACGATCCTGCGCTTGCACTCTCCGCAGCTCCGGCAAAAAGCATCGTTGGAACGGGGATGATAATACTATCGATAGTCATGTTTGCAGCGGCATTCGGATTCGATGCCGCACTGTTCCCGTTCAACCTCTGGGTTCCGGACGTGTACGAAGGCTCGCCAGGATATGTAACATCCATGCTTGCCGGGATAAACAAGAAGGTTGCGTTCCTTGCCCTGATAGAGGTTTTCTTCCTTGTGTTCCTCGCATATAGGTCGACTTTCTCCACGATATTCACAGTGCTTGCGATTCTGACGATGTTCTTCGGCAACCTTGTGGCGCTGGCCCAGAAAAGCGTAAAAAGGCTTCTGGCATATTCCTCCATATCACAGGCTGGTTACATACTGGTCGGACTTGCAACGGTGACGCAGTACGGCCTGGAGGCAAGCATCTTCTACATAATAGCCCACGCCTTCATGATAATAGGGGCATTCGCGATAGTGATGTGGCTGGAATCCAACAACATAAAGACAATAGACGACTACACCGCCCTAGACTCCAGGAACAGGTTCGCGGCAATTGCGCTTACAATCTTCATGCTCTCCATGGCCGGCATACCTCCCTTGATAGGGTTTGCAGGAAAGTTCCTCCTGTTCTCAAGCGCCATAAGCGGCAACCTTGCGATCCTTGCCGCAATAGGGATAATAAACAGCTTCATATCGATCTACTACTATGCAAGGGTGATGAACGCCATGTATTCCAGGAAGGCGGAGAAGGCACTAGGGATGGAATTGTACGTTGCGGCAGTTGTTGTCATAGCCCTGGGCATAGTGATAGCGTTCGGGGCGTACCCGCAGCCGCTCATCGCAATCGCCTCAAGGGCCGCCTCATCGCTCATCGGCATATAATAATGGACAATGTCAAGTATAGGTGATGGTTTTCAATGACAGGATTATTTGTCATAGGGATCATAGCAAGCATACTGGTGACTGTGGCTTACATACCCGAGGCGGTGAAGGCTATAAGGACGAGGGAGACAAGGGACCTGTCATCCTACTGGCTCATAATAGCTAACGTCGGGTCGGCATTCTACCTGGTCTATGGCTTCATGCTGCACTCCATACCAATAATAATATCCAGCGCCGCAAGCGTACTGCTGATATCGATACTTATAGTATGCAAAATAGAATTTCACTGAGCTGCAAAACCCGTGCGTTTGCCGCGATGGGATTAGCAGCGCTATTTGGACAGCCCCCTAAGGAAGAACCTCTTCAGCATGAGGCTCGGCCTGTCCATGTCGCCGTACTTGCTGAAGAATTCCTCGGCGCCCATTATCTTGAGGAACTTGAAGAAAGCCTCGAAGTTCGTGACCCTGAGGTTGGAATAGTAGTTGTGAAGGAATTTGTGCATCCTCAAATCAAGACCGTACCTCTTCCTCCACTCCTTGTCGTAAACGCTTAGCTTCGTGCCGGTCCTTATGTTGCTGTCTATGGTCTTTGCAAGTATCTTCGCGCTGGAGCACCCGAATATGATGCCCCCTCCTGTTGTTGCCTTCACCTGCCCTGCGGCGTCCCCTACAAGCACGACGTTGCCCTTTACCGTGGAGGACCTGCTTGTCAACGGTATTATGCTTGCGTATCCGTTGATCTTATCGGATCCCTCCAGCGAACTCCCGAGCATTCCGCTCTTCACGAACCTGGAGAATGCCGAGACGCTGTTTATCTTTGCCCTGTCGCTTATGCCTATGCCTATCTCGATCTTGTCCTTTGAATAAGGGCATGTCCAGCCGAAGAACCTGTATGCTATCTCGTTGGAGAAGAAGAGGCCCACCATGTTGCTGTCGTCTATCGTAGGGTTTGCATACTCGGCCTTGTACGTCAGTATGTATTCCTTTATTTCGGGGAATTTGAACGCAGATGCGACAGTTGATACCGCTCCGTCTGCCCCAACTATTATGTTTTTATCGTCGTCTGCAAGCTCATGAAGCTCGTTTCTCGTGAACTTCCTGCCAAGGTGCACCTTTGCCCCGGCCTTTTCGGCAGATTTCCTGCATATCTCCGCAAGCTCGCCCCTGTCCACGACGTAAGCCATTGTCCTGCCTGCATTTATCCTAAGTTGCTCCCTCCCTGCGTGGAGCGTGGCCCCGCTAAGCGTGTTGATTACAGCATGCTGCGGGTTGATCCCTATCCTTTCGAGGCCGTTCACGGAGAATATTCCCGAAGCCTTGGAGGAGCTGTCAGCAACCGAATTCTTCGAATCATACACGTGGGTTCCTATTCCGTATAACGCGAGCTCCTTTGCCAGGGTGAGCCCTACAACCCCTGCGCCTATTATAGTTACTTCCCTGTCCATGACAACAGCTAGGTTATTTGATTAGTATATAAAGCTTTCCATATAAATATTATGTGTATCACGGTGATGGTAACGGCTGCTAAAAACGCAAAAACGCATAAGGTTACAGGGCCAATAAAATCGCCTCCAATCAAAATACAAAACATAGTCGTAAGTGCCGATTTACACGCAACTATAGATCTGTACGCGCTCTCAAAGGAGGTGAAGGCCGTTGACTACGAGCCTGAGCAGTTTCCCGGGGCCATATTCAGGATACAGGAGCCGAAGGCAGTGATAATACTGTTCAAGAACGGAAAGATGATATGCACAGGGACGAGCACAGAGGCAAACATAAAAAAGGTGCTTGAATATGCATCCAAGGTAATCTCCAAGTACGTCATATCCCTAAATTCTGATAAAAAGGAATAATCATTTTTGCGCTACAGGACGGGTGATATAATGGTTACTGTAGTAAGGGACAAATCCTACGATTTAAAAAAGAAGGCGCTCGCATGCGATGACGCCGCTTTAGTCGCAAGGCTGGAGGCTGCAAGCAAGGCGAGGGAAAAGATAACCATATCGCTATTGACCTTGCGCGGCAAAGAGAAATCGATAGACGGGACGCTCCTTGGCGTAAACGCAAAGACTAACACGGTGAGGATAAGGAACAGCGAGGATTTTGATCTGGATCTGAGGTTCACAGGCATGGGCAAGGACATAGTAAGGATAACAACTCTGGAGGGCAATGTGCTCTACGAGAACATCTCAAAACCCGTGGGGCTGAAACACATGCTGAGAAGCGGAGACACCCAGAACGACAAAACGCCTGAAAGAAAGGCGCGTGTTGAGGGCAGAAGTGAAAAGGAATCCTGCAACAATATTCAAGCCGATTCGGGTCGCACGATGTCATGGAATGCCTTCAGGGAGGAGGAGCTTGAAAACCACGGCGAAGAAAGGAAGACCGTCCATTTTCTATGAAACGGCTTTCTTGGTCTTGCGCAATTCCTTGTCGAATTCCTTGAAAAATCCCCTCCAGGAATAGTTCTTCACGACCCTTATCCTGCCGTTTTTGCCGAGCCCTTCAGCCAGCGAGGGGTTTTCAGCCAAGCGGACCATGGCGTTGCCCATGTCCTCAATGGAATTTACAAGGATGCCTGTTTTCCCGTCCTCTATCGTTTCTTTTATCCCGCCCTCGTTTACACCTATGACGGGCTTGGAGCTTGCCATTCCTTCGAGCGGGACAAGCCCGTAGTCCTCGTTTAGCGGGGGATACAAGACCGCAGTGCAGTCCGAATACAGCCCGTTGAGGCGCTTGTCGTCAGTTCCTGTTATGATCTCCACATCTCCGACAGCGCTGCCAAGCGCCTTTATGTTCCTGTAGTAGCTCTCGTAGAACCTGTCGTTTGAGACCGGGCCTACTATTACCAGCCTGTAGCCCTTCATCCGCCTTTTGAAGAGGCTGAACGCCCTTATCGCGAAGTCCTGCCTCTTGTTCGGCGATATCCTCGAAGGGTAGAGGAAGTATTTCCCATCGCCCCCCTTCTTGTAGTTCTGGTAATCCACGCCTCCACCGAGCACCCTGGAGTCCTTCCTTCCGTAGTATTTTACCAGCCTCGACCTGGTGTTCTCACTGTTGGCGGTTATGAACTCTATTTTCTTCACCACCTTCTGGTCAAGCAACCTGACAAACCTCGCGCCGACAATGTGGACCGGCTTCTGGTGCCATTTTTTAAGCGACAGCCTGTACTTGTAGAGGTCGTAGATGTCCCTCAGCGGCGTGTGGCAGTACCATAATACGCGCTCGTTGTTATTCCTTATCCAATGGCTCGGCGCCATGTGCGCATTTATCACGTCGTAATCATCCTTCACCCTGAAATTGTAGAAGGACATGCCGTAGCTGAGGCCCTGCAAAGCCCTTCCATATGGGAGAATGTGTGATAGGCCTTTCCTGCCTATAACCTCCACATCGAGATCCCTGAACCCCCCGTAAGTCCTTTCCGGATCGTATTCAGCTGTGTATATCTTCGCCTTGTAATGCTCGGCTATCTTAAGGACAACCCTCTCGGCCCCGCCCATAAGCGTGAGGTTGGACTGGGCAATTATGAGCTTCAATTCAGCACCTGCAAACCATATATAAATGAGCCCACAATATTATAAATGATATCAATGGTGGATTTAGGGGAGGGCCTGAGAAAGGCCATAGCAAGGCTTACAAGGGCAACGATCATAGGCGCAAATACGATCAGGGAATTCAACAAGGAGCTGCAGAAAACCCTGCTGAGCGCGGACGTTGAGGTAAAACTGGTCCTACAGTTCACCAAGGAGATAGAGGAAAAGGCCCTGAAAAGCAAGCCTCCGGCAGGGCTTTCGCCCAAGGACTATATTACTAATATTGTGTACGAGGAGCTGGTAAAGCTTGTAGGGCAGTCCTACTCCCCGAGATTGGAGAAGCACAGGATACTACTCATGGGGCTTTACGGGTCCGGGAAGACTACAACCGCAGCAAAGCTGGCGAAGTACTACCAGGACAGGGGCCTGAGTTCGGCACTGATATGCTGCGACGTGACCAGGCCCGCGGCATACAGGCAGCTGGAAACGCTCGCGAAGCAGGCAAACATCGCGTTTTTCGGCATGGAAACAGAAAAGGACGCCGGGAAAATAGCAAAGCTGGGCATGGAGAAATTCAAGGACAAGCACGTGGTGATATGCGACACAAGCGGGAGGAACGCGCTTGACGAGAACCTCATAAGGGAGCTGAAGGACATAGACGGCATCTTCAGCCCCGACGAGAAGGTGCTGGTGGTTAGCGCAGACGTCGGCCAGATAGCGGGCAAGCAGGCAAGGGAATTCGACAAGACCGTGAAGATATCAGGGGTAATACTCACGAAGATGGACGGCTCGGGAAAAGGCGGCGGAGCGTTGAGCGCGGCTAGCGCCGCAAGCGCAAGGGTCATGTTCATAGGTACCGGCGAAAAGCTCGCAAACATAGAGCCGTTTGATTCTAACAAGTTCATAGGCGGGCTATTGGGCATACCTGATATAAAGTCCCTTGTGGAGCACGTGCAGAATGCGGTCAAGGAGGCCAACCTGAAACCCGAGGAGATGGAAGCCGAAGAGCTCAACTTCGATACCTTCTACTCACAGCTCAAGGCGATGGGCAGCATGGGCCCGCTCAAGAACATATTCGGGATGATGGGCGCCCCCGACGTGCCCAAGGAGATGGTCGAGCAGGGGGAGGAGAAACTCAAAAAATACAAGGTCATAATATCTTCCATGACAATCGAGGAAAGGAAAAACGAGAAGCTGCTGCACGACAAAAACAGGATAGGCAGGATAGCAAGGGGCAGCGGCACTTCCGAAAAAGAGATCCACAGCCTGATATCCGAATTCAACAAGATGAAGAAAATATTCGATAACATGAAGAACGACAGGAATTTCAGGAAAAAGTTCATGAAGTTTGCTTGATGACGAGGAAAAATAGAAAAATCAGAAACAGAAAAGCGGAACGGCAACTGCCGTTCCAAACTGGCCTTCTCTGTTTACCTCTTTCTTTTCTTTGTACTCTTTTTTGCCTTAGATTTTTTTGCTTTTGCCATTTCAATTCACTGTTTGCTTTTTTAAGCAATTAATCAACACACTAACAATATATTTAAATATGATTAACAAATTTGTATTGTGTTGTATAATTATATTTACATTCATAAACTAAAGTATATGCAGGTATATAAAAATAAGGCAAAAACAACTGCAAATTAAATTATTGCGGTGCTTTGGCGCACCGCTTGAAGATTCAGGCGCGATTCTGCGGTTGCTGGCTCTCCTGTTTTGGGGAAGAAACCTGCGTCAACGAAGCCCCGCCCCTCTTGCTCTGCTTTTCAATCCTTGCATTTGCAAACTGCAATGCAGGGTCTTCGTCACCTTCGCTGTCCATCCATGCCTTTATGTACGTTGCGATGTTCTTGAATGGCTTTGAAAACCTGTCAGTCAGCATGTATGTGTTGCTTTCGTGCTTGAGTATGCCTATCTCAACGCCATAGTCAAGATACCTCTTTGCAGTTGCTATGGGGATGTGTTTAGGCACGTTCTTGAGTCTGAGCTCCTTTGACTTCTTCACTGCATGTATCAAAGTCGCAAACCTATAGGCCTCGGTCTCGTTCTCGAAGAATATCTTTGCGACATCCTTCACCTTCACCGCCTTCAACTTTTCCTTCAGCGGTGCGTCCTCATACTCCCAATATTTTATTCCCATGGTAGTCGTCCTGCATGGTATGCAATATAATATGTTACCTATGTTTAATAAATGTTATTGTATCTCCGTTTTTCAAGAGGTGCTCCGAGCCCACCCTCTGGTTCCTGAATTTCGCGCTAGGTCCTGTTATGTATGCGCACTTGAGGCTGTCAAGTATCTCCGTGTGCACCTTGGCAGCTGCATCCCCAACCGTTGATGGATACTTCAGTATGAGCGGCTTGGCCGTTTTGTCCTCCTTGGGCCTAAGGTATACCGTAATTATCCCGAGATTGGAGTATATCGCGTCTTTTAGCGCGTCTATGTTGGTTTTCTCGGTTGCGCTTACAGGCACCACCTGTATCCCATACTTGCTGGATATCTCCTTAGATAGAATCTCGTAGTCCTCCCTGGTATCTATCTTGTTAAGCGCAACTATCGCCCTCATATAATGGTACTTCCCAGATGCGAGGCCTATGAGATCGTCTATGCTTATGCTTTCGTCTATCCTCACCCTTGCGTTCGCAATCCCGAACCCCGATATGACTGTCTTGACTTCGCTTTCGCTTAGGCCGGACCTGTTGGTCTCCAATACAACCCCTATGTTATTCGGCGATTCCCTTATGTACACCCTGGGCCTCTGCCTGTTTATCATTATGTTCAGGGACTTCAATTCCCCGAGCAATATCCTGAGATGGTCCAGCTTGTCTATGTCAACAACAAATACTATCAGGTCTGCGACTTTCATTGCGGCGATTACGGATCTCCCGCCTCCGGACCCCAGGTGCGCATTCTCTATGATTCCTGGCATGTCAAATATCTGTATGTGCGCGCCATTGTAAATCATTATCCCAGGAACTACCGTGGTTGTAGTGAATTCATATCCTGCTGTCTTTGACCTGGTATTGGTGAGCGAATTAATGAGCGAGGATTTCCCGGTGCTAGGAAATCCCATCAATGCAACGGTGGAATCGCCGGTCTTCTTGACAAAGAAACCCTTGCCCTTCATGCCCTTTCCGGACTCTATTATGTCCTTCTTTACCTGTGATATCTTCTTTCTCAATATCCCAAGGTGCTTGTTGGTCGCTTTGTTGTATTTCGTCTTGGAGTATTCCTTCGTAAGCTCGTCAAGCCTGTTCTCCAGCGAGGATTTGTCTGCCATTTGTATCATTTTGGTGATTGACATAAAGATTTGTAAATCACAGTATTTGATTTTTACACTCAACTTTAAATATTGTAGTATCCAATATGAAGAGACGCAACCAGTGACATATATTACAGAAGGTTAAGGAGAAATGTTACGGAGGGTAAGAAAAACCTTTAAAACCCAAGTACCCAAAAACAGAAACCCAATACCTGAATACGATAAAGCATTGTTTGTATTCATCGCCGCAGTAGTTGTGTCCGCTTTTGTCATAGCTGCATTTCCAACGCATTCGTACAAGTCCGAATATGTTGGGAAGAAGACACAGTATACCAAGTTTATATCTGCAAATTACATAACTGAGAACGGATCGGTTGCACACCAACACGGGCATTACGACTTATTGCTGGTAAGTAATGCGCACGCAACGGGGCGCGGCAACACGGCAAGCGTTTCAAGCACCGGAGGAAACATATCTGGCAAGCAGTCATATACCTTGCTGCAGCCTGCATCGTTCATGCCCAGCGAGCCTTATACAACAATAGGCAGCTGCGGGTCCCCGTGTATTGGCGACAGCGGAGAAACGGTTGCAATAAACATACTGCCGATAGGCGGATCGTACCCGCAAAACTGCGAGCTCTACAACATAACAGGATCCTCACAGCAGGGCGGCAATGTGACTGTATTCAACTCATCAACTCCAAATACGATTTGGTTCCGGCTGAATTCTGCCACGGGCTCAAACACCTTCTGGTACCAGGCAATATGCACCGACTCGCAGGCGTTCACCACGCACGGCGAGAATATTTCTGTCACGGTGAACAGGTTTCTTGGAACGCCAAGCCTGAATCTGTCAAACGCAACCATAGACCAGAGGCAGTCCACTCTTTTCACCGCAACAGCTTATGGCGGTTCTTATCCGTATACATTCAATTACTACATACTAAACAAGGATACCGGAATCCCAATAGCCCATGAGACATACGCGAACCTTTCACAGAGCAGCAATTCATTCCTTTGGACGCCGCCAGCTTCCTATGCCGGAAACCAGCTGGCGGCATTCGTAATAGTCACCGACGGGGCCCATACGACAGAATGGTCCCAGATGCAGACGATAAACTATAACATGGTGCCATACGGCACCATAGGCAGCTGCGGTACTCCCTGCACAATCACAAGCGGCAGCACAATATCTATAAACCTGCTCCCGATAGGCGGATCGTATCCGCAAAACTGCGAGCTATACAACGTGACAGGATCGAGGCAGCAGGGCTCCAACGTCCTTGTCTATGATTCCGCAACGCCCAACAGCGT
>JAGWHU010000011.1 GCA_028866575.1 Candidatus Micrarchaeota archaeon
TTATATTATTTGTATTGTTTACACTATTCATGGGATCTTGTCTCTGGTGGCTAACGCCACCATTGATAAGAATTCAATAATAAGGAATAGATAAATTGTGCAATTCATCCAACGACTTAAAAGTCGTGGAATTCTTGCCTAAATATTAAGATATTTATAAAGATTGCTTATATTCTTGATTCAATGGCAAATATCAGCACATTGCTACCCGAAAGGCTGGAAATAGGAGATACCATAGGGGTTGTTGCGCCGTCCAAGCCGATAGATGTCAACGATCCGCAGGTAGTCGCTGGAATCGCCTTTCTTGAGAAGATGGGATTCAAAATCCTGATGGGAAAGCACGTGAGCTCCAGCGATCCGGAGGAGAAGGCCGAGGACATAAATTCCATGTTCTCGGACAAGGATGTAAAGATGGTAATGTTCGCAAAGGGCGGCGATACCGCGGAGTTGCTTTTCCCGTTCATGGACTGGGGCTCGATAGGTAAAAACCCTAAAATAATGTGCGGCTACAGCGATGCGGTCGTGCTACTTAATTCGTTCAACAGGAAACTGGGCCTGGTGACGTTCCATGGGAATGACCTGAACAGCTTCGGCAGGCAGCAGACGGATTACGACAGGGATGAATTCATCAATGCCTATATGCACGGCAAAAAGGGATACATACGGCAGAACGGGGAAAGGAGAACCGTGAGGAATGGAAAATCATCAGGAAGGCTTCTTGGTGGAAACCTCAGGTGCCTGCTAAAGCTCAGGGGCACTGAATTCTGGCCTGATTTCAGGGACTCGATACTCTTCCTCGAATCCTACAAGAGCAGGGACACGATGATGGAGCTGTTCATGCAGCTAAAGGAGCAGGAGGTATTCGACAAGATCAACGGCGTAATAGTTGGTTTCAATTACGGCATGCAGGTGCTTGATCCGAAATCAAGGCAGATGGAGGACATAATACTGGAGATGACCAAGGGATACGATTTCCCGATACTCAAGGTCAACGATTTCGGCCACATGTGCTCGCAGACGGTGCTGCCTTTGGGGATTAGGGTTGAGCTTGATGCGGATGTAAGGCGCATGGCGATACTGGAGGATTTTGTCAGGTAGCTTTATTTCTATTCCGATAATGCCGCGGTTGCCATCCTTTCCTTGCTCGCCTGCCTCTTGCTTTCCAGTATGTTCCTTATGAGCCCCTCCTGCTCGCGGTCGCCTATGACCCGGACGAACGCAAGGCTGAGCATGTTTACGGTGTTCTTGTCCTTGTACAGCCCTATTACCTTGTTGCTTACCTTGCTAGCGAAGTCCTCGTCGCCGCATGCCTTGGCCCACCTTATGGCGCGAGCATAGCCGAATTCAAGGCCGATGACGCTTGATACTGGGTTGTCTACGCACAGGTCCCCGTAGGCCTCGTACCTCTTTGCCGCGCCTATCCCTATCTTCTTTGCAAGCTCTGTGTTCCCGGAATCTGAGGCGAACTCTATCGCCTTGCGGTAGTTCGATATAAGCAGCTCGTTAGACAGGAAATTGTTCTCGAAGGAATCGGCGCGGTGCTCGTATTCGTTCGCCGCCTTGGTCCCTATCCTTACCAGGACCTTCCTGTTGCCGGATATCTTCGCCCATTCAAAGGCCACGTCCAACTTTCCTATTGCCTCGAACCTTTCCGCGACCCTCACCCCTACGCCC
Source organism: Candidatus Micrarchaeota archaeon (assembly GCA_028866575.1). Taxonomy (NCBI): domain Archaea; kingdom Nanobdellati; phylum Microcaldota; species Microcaldota archaeon. Next base: position 1,675 of record JAGWHU010000011.1, read on the forward strand.
ATTGCGGATTTATGATCGCCGTAATCAAGCGCTATCACCCTTGCCTTCTTGTATGCGACCTCGGCAGGGCTCTGAAACATGAACTTCGTGAGACCTCCCGGTCCCTGGAAGATGTACTGAGTGGTGCTCAGCGATTCCGCATTGTCCATGATCTGCTTGATTGCGGGCGCATGCTCTATCGTCTTTCTCTGGGACAGTACCACAGTCTTCTTTTGCTGCACTGTCACGCGCCTTAGGTATGTTTTAAGTTTATGGCTCGTCGCTGCCCTGGTCCGCAGCTTGCCGGAATGTTTATTTGATTTTTGGGTTCTTTGGGTCATGAAATCACATCTTATTGCATCATAATTTATTTATACGTTATCCATTGCGATTGATACACCTAGTGCAGCGAATAGCTGGACAGCAATCCTATCTGCGGGATATATAATATTCTTGATCGCGTTACGGCAAACCCTATGGAAAGGACTACCGCGAAGAGCCCCGCAAGCATCAACAGGTAATCCGAGCCAGATCCGCCCTGCAGCCCGAGCAGGTTGATCCCGGATGAAATGCCTATGGTGCTGCCGTTTATCGCCTTCTCCGATATCGTCGTGTTGGGCCTTGTCTGGTTTGCGGGAGTAATTTCCGGCACCGCAAGGGCTATTACCGAGCTGTTGTGCATTACGAAGCCTACAGTGCATGCGCTTCCGTTAACGATATACGGTGTTATCTGACTCCAGCTGCCGTTCTGGAGGATATACGGCTTTATGTTTTCCAATCCGCACTGGAAAATCGCGTTTACCGCAAGCGTGGTGTGACTGGAAATGCCGCTTGCCTTTACCTCTATTGCGGAATATATTACAGTCCCTTCCGGCGCTACGGGCATGTCAAGTACATCTGCAAGAGATATGGAGAGATTGGAGGGCTGCGTGCTCACTATGACAGGGGGAGTTGCAGAAAAGTTCAGGGTTATATAATCCTTGGAATTTGAAGCAGAGGAATTGCTTGGGCAGGCCTTGAAAGTCACGCTGTGAAGTATCGGAAGGTATGAAACGTTGACAAGCCTTAGCCCTACGCCGCCTACAGGAAGGGTGCCGTTTAGCATTATTATGTATGTGCTGCCGTTGATTATCACGCTTGTGTAGTTGCTTCCTATGTAGTTGTCTGTCGCAGTGTATTTGTTTGCCCCGATTGTGAAGCTGAACGTGTTAGGGACTGCCACGTTGGATATAATAGCGCAGCCGTTGGAGTAGCTGATTACGGGCACCGAAGAGCCTCCTCCGCCTCCAGACCTTCCCACGCCGCCGCCGGTGCTAGGGCCTCCGCCACCGCCGGAACCGCCTCCTCCCCCGCCTGTGCCGCCTGTTGATACGGTTGTGGTTGATGCCGTTGTAGTGGATGCAGTTGTTGAAGGTGTAGAGGTCGAGCTGGAGCCCGCAGCTATTGTAGTGAGAGAAGTCGCAGCCGTGGTTGTTGTAGAGCTGCTCGTGGTTATTTGGGTTGTTGATATTATGCCGGAGTAGGCCTGGGCTATGGTGCTGTAGAATGATGCATTGGCGTATTCGGCATCCCAGAAGAACATCCCGTAACCTGCTGTCTTCATTGCAAGAAGCTCGGACAGCGTCGGGACGTGGTATGATGAGCCGTCAGCCGATGCAAGGTCGTAGCCCGCCATAAGCTTGGAGGTACCGCCTATAGCGGAGGCATACGCATTCAGCTGCGAGACAGAAGGATTAAACATGTACATAAGGTGGTCGCAGTACGGGGCAATAGCAGTCACGTTCACGCTAGTCTCCCACGGCGCGAACGTGCAGTCGATCTTTATGTTGCTTGGAAGCACCTGCCTGCTTAGCTGGATTATTGCAGTGTAGTTGTTTGCGTTGAAGTCGCCCGCAGCGTTGTTCTCGAAGTCCCAGTGAAGGCAATCGTAGCCCTTGCTGCTTATCTCCGAAGCCAGGTTGTTTACCAGAGCGCTTCGCAGCGAAGGCGAATTCAGTATCTTGTTGTTGCTGTCCCATGCAGGGGAGCCCGATCCTCCAACTGCAAGGCATACCTTGACCCCGTGGGAATGCGCATTGGCTATCACTGCGGATATGTTCATGCCCGAGCCGTCGTATACTATGGAGCCGTCCGAAAGCGGATAGACGTGGAATATCGTTATCTCCGATAGATCCTGCCACTGTATCGATGAATAGCCGTTCTGCGACGTCCATGTGACGAGGCTCGTCATGACATAAAGGTTCGGGGAGCTCGATATGGTTGTAGTTGGGGCTGATGTGGATGATGTCGAGCTCGTTGAGGATGTCGAGCTTGTCGAGGACGTGGTCGAGGTGGTGCTATTGGCAGGTATCGTGCTTGTCGCTAGGATTGTTGAGGCGGTGGTAGTATTTACGGTGGAGGTAGTTGATGCAGTTGATGATGTGCTCGTGGGGATTATGGTGATTGAGGACGTAGCTGAGGTCGTGTTTACGGTAGATGTGGTTGAAGTGGTTGAGGTGCTTGTAGATAATGCGGTAGTTGACTGCGCGGTAGACGTGGTAGCCGATGTCGTAGGTACTGTGGTCGTCGCCGTTGACTTGGAAAAGCTGAGTGAATATGCGTTCGCTATATTAGCAGATGCTATTAGAACGAAAAAATCCCGTTAGAAAGACCGACACTATAAAAATGGTTCTTAAATGCCGAGTTCCTACACTGGGATTAAGGTTCGCCTTACAACTGGTCATGATTTGGTTTGTACCTACTGCTTTTTATACCATATTTTGCCAGGATGATTAGTGGAATAACAGGATGGGGAATAATGGTTACCCTAGAGAAGAGGATTTCAATCTCATTTACCTTTGCCCTTGTCCATTACGGCAGCTGCCTGCTGCATCCTGCTGCGCCAAAACAGGGCTATCACTATCCCTATGAACATTGCCAGTAATATCCATAACCACGAGTAACTGATCTTGGGCGGATGCGACGCAACTACTATGAACGGCTGTATCTTTGTAGTGTTGTTGCCTGGCGGCAGGTTGACCGGGGGCTTCACAACCCTCTGCAACAATACGAGCAGGGGATTGGTCGGCGTGGCGAACGACAATGTGCAAATGGCCGTGTTCTGCCTGAACTGCCCTATCTGCGAAAGGGTGCCGTTGCTGAGAAGATATGGTATCACGGTTGTTTCCTGCCCGGGTATGCAGCGGTAGTATACCGTGAAGTTTATTGACTTCACGGTGCTTGAGTTGACGGTTATGTTGGACAAAGAGAGTATGCTGTAGTTCTTGGGCAGGGAGGAGACATTGGCAATGTCGGACAGCTTTACAAGAGTTGTGAAATCGGATGGAGTTACGTTTATTATTGAGAATCCGTAAACGGAATCTGCGCTTGCGTTTATGCCTATGTTGGTTATTGGCTTCCTTGCAGGGCATACGAGGAGGCTGACAATATGAACTATCGGCTGGTAGTTGACCTTTGTAAGCTCCATGACCACGCCCGGGCTGCTGCTTATGCTGACTGTGCTGTTCAGGCTTATCACGTATGTGGCATTGCCCATTATCACGCTTGTGTAGTTGCTGCCTATGTAGTTGTCAACTGCGCTGAAGGTCTTTCCTGCAATTGTGAAGCTGAAGCTGTCCGGAACGCTTACATTCGTTATAACAGCGCAGTCGCCGGAATACGCAACAGTGGGCCTGAGCGACACGGAGCCTCCGGTGTTCGGGCCTCCGCCACCGCCACCGCCTCCGCCGCCTCCTCCCCCTCCGCCGCCTATGGTAGTAGTGGTTGTGGCAGGCACAGTTGTAGATGCCTCGACTGTTATGGAATTGGGCGTGGAATTGAATACATAGTTGGACGCCCCGATATCTGTAGCAATGGCGTTGAACGTGAATATTCCGTTGTTGCCTGCCTGGAAGGATATTGTATTGAATGGCATTCCTTTTCCTGGGAATACCATCACGTTGCTGCCCTGCATCGTGCTGCCGGTGATGTTGTATAGCTCGATGCTGAACGGGCCTTTGCCCCCGCTCACCATGATGTTGTATGTCTCCCAGTTGCCGGAGAACACGGGATTGTTGCTTGGCACTATGGAAAGGGCTGCGCCGTTGTCGGCAAACGAGGAAACGTGCAGCGTGCTCTTAGTGGAATTGAACACGTAGCGGGTCGATGTGCCCATGTCCGTTGCAATCGCATTGAACGTGAACGCGCCCATGCTGTTTGTCACAAAGGATACGGTGTTGCTCCCCCCTGGCGATCGTATAATTACGTTGCCGCCCTGCCGCATGGATCCCGTTATGTTGTACAATTCAACTTCGAAAGGCCCTGTGCCTCCGTTTACCTTCATCGTATAGGTTTCTGTGTTACCGGACATTACCGGATTTCTGCTTGGGCTCAGCGTTATGGTGGGGCTGTTGCTTATGCCGTTGCCGTAGCCGTTTACAACTATCGTGTTTGGTATTGAATTGAAAGAGTACGAGCGGCTGAAGTTGGATGCGATGGCGTCGAACCTGAACGTGCCTATGCTGCTTGTCCTGAATGATACTGAATTGGACGTATTGGGAGGTACTATAAGGACGTTGCCGCCTTGGGAGCTTGAGCCCGTTATGTTGAACAATTCAACAGTGGTTTGGACCGCTATGTTGGATGCCTGGAATGTAAACGTCTCCCATTGCCCCGAATCGAGAATCACGTTGCTTGGCATTATCCTGAGAACCCCAGGATTTACCACTATTATGTTTCCGGGGTCAACTGTTGAGGGGGTCGATGCGCTGTCGGTCACGAAGAGGTTTATCGCAAAGGTGCCGACCATGTTCGGCGTGAATACAAACGAGTTGTAGCTTAGGGGGTTGTTCGCGCTCAGGAAATTGCCTACCTGCTGCGAATTGTCTATGTTGACTATCATGAAATTATAGGTATATGGAGGGGTTCCTCCGAACACGTTGCCTGTTATTACGGCGTTTTGCCCAAGATCAAGGTTGGAGCTTGACGAGCTCAGGTCCTTACTCATCGCATTGCTCACGGTTATGCTGTTTGACAATGAGTTGAAGGTGAACGGCGTAGTTGTTCCGGTGTCCGTAGCTACGGCATTGAAGGCGAATGAACCTGCGGCCCCTGTCACGAACGACACTGTGTTGCTACCTCCAGGGCTCTGTATTAGCACGTTGGCGCCCTGTCTCGCAGATCCAGTGGTGTTGTAGAGCTCGACGCTGAATGGGCCTGTGCCTCCGTTTACGGTTATGGAATATGTTTCCGTCTGGCCCGCATCAAGCGATGCCGCGCTCGGGGATATTTCAACTGTAGGTACGTTTGACGGCGGGTTTGCCGGGTTGCCGTTTACAGTTATAGGTGCTGTTGTCGCGGTGTTTGATGCCAGCCCGTCGTTTGCAGTGAATGTGAACTCGCAACCTGGTGTTGCACCTATGGGCATGTACGTAAATGAGTTGCCTGCTCCGGAGGATGCGGCACCTGGGCAGGATGACGATGCCCACGAGTATGAATACGTGCCAGTTCCGCCGGTTGCGATGGCGTTGACAGGCACTTTCTGCCCTACGTCAAGCGTGACCGGCAGCGCCGGCTGCGCGGCAACCACGAACGCATGGTTTACAGTAACCTGCGCCGCGTTGGTATCCACTGTTTCCGGAGATGCGGAATTGTCAGTTATCGTTGCGCAGTAGTAGAGCGTAGATGATGGGGATTCCACAAAGGTTGCGGACGTGCCTGCCACTCCTGACTTTGTACCAACGGTGTTGGAATATGAGGTGCATGCGGATGCGCTTGGCCCGGAGTATAGGCTTACCGCATATGCGCCTGTCCCTCCGGCCCACGAGGCCTTTACCATTGTGCTTTGCCCGTCGCTTATCGTGGGCGGGTTTGCCGCAAGGGTGGCATTCGCATTCGTGAATGCTGGGCTTACTTTTATGGTTGACGGGTTCGATGCTGCGGTTGCGCCAGTGCTGTCCATCACGTTTTCAGTTACAACGTATGTGCCCTTGCCGGTGAATGTCATTTCGTTGCCTGTCGCTTTTGCGCCAGCACTTGGAAGCGCGTTGTATGCCCATGATGAATACGGAGGCGTGCCTCCAGTAGTTGCATTGGCGAAATCCACATGCTGCCCGGAATCTATGGTGTTGCTTGACGGATACAGTATTATGGACAGCTTTGGGGTTACGGTTATTACGGCCCTGTCGAGCACCGTTTCATTCCCGGCAGGAGTGGAATCCGGTACGGTGTCATGCGCAGTCAACGTCACGACGTATGTTCCGGCGGTGTTGAACTTTATGCTGTTTCCAGATACCAGGTAGTCGGTTCCCTGTATGCCGTTGTTGACAGCGTAGACGTAATCGGAATAAACGTCATCGCCAGGTGTCGTCTTGTTGGTGAATAATACAGTGCTACCAATTGCAACCGTATCCGCGCGCGGCGACATTGTCAGGTTTTCTATTGTTATTGCACCAGACATGGACGTGTTGACCGCATTGGCTGACGGGTCGCTCACCTGTATCTTGAAGAAGTATGATCCATGCGTATATGGCATTGCGAAAGGAGTGTAATTGAACTCGTTGAATCCGCACGATATGCTGTTTCCGCTCACGGAGCAGCTGCTGGAAGATATGAACTGCCCGTTGCTAGTGAACGGGGCCGTGGAGGAATTGTGAGCCACGTAAAGCACGGCGTTATATGATCCTGTGCCGCCGTTTGCGCAGGTTGATATTTTCATCGGTTGCTGCAAGTCGACGGGGTTGTCTGAAACCTGTATCTGGCATGTGGTAAGAGGCTTGGATGTGACGCGTATGGTCAGCAACGGGTTTGGAATCGGGAGCGTGCGATCTCCATGAAATCCCTCAAGTACGACATGCTGGTTGCTTCCGTAGCCGTAGTGCGATCCTTTGAACGCATTTGTCCAAGTCCCATATATGCCGTATCCGAATGTGGTTGACGGGTTTGCCTCAGGACTTGTAACGACCATGCCTGTGCTGCCGTTGCCGAAATTTGACTCGGAAGCGCTTGACCAGTCTGGAGTGCTTGCAAGATGAAGCTCGAAGAATATGGTTATCGAGTTGCCTGCCCCTATTTTTGCGGGAAGGCCGCCGGAGCCCGGCTTAACGTTAAAATAAAGTGCTCTGCAGGGTTCCGATGATTGTATGCTATTGCTCGGGTTGGCCGGATTCGTGCAATGATAGCCGCTGTTCACGTTGTAGGGTATGAACGTATTCCATCCTGTGGATGTAGTTTTGGGAGGCTCGGGAGTGCCGTCGGAAAGCGTGCACGGGTTCGACCCGTTATTTATGCAGTACCTGAAGTTCGATGCGCCGTCAAAGAATATCCCGCCGGTGCCGGATATGTAAAATGGGTACGTGACATTGAAGTTGGGCAGCATGGCGTTCGGTGCGAACCCTGATAGCGTGTACATATATGATATCCAGTTGCCCTCGTAGGACGTTCCCGCATCGCCATGGCTCCATACGCCCTTGTCGAGCCTGTAGACCGCCTTTTCGACCTTTATGTTCGAACCGAATTCGGCGGAATTGCCTGCGCCGTCAAACATGTATACTGTTGAATTTTGATTTGCCTGCGAGTGCATATTGCTGCTTGAAAACATGGAGATAGAAACAAGCCCCACTGCCGTGAAAACCAATATTATGAAAATCATGGATAGCGCAAAAAACTTCCCATTCATGAAAATACCCGCATAGCCCCCATATATTGCACAGTGCTAAATTTGTAATGCTGCCATTTCAAAAAACATTTACGTTTTTTTCATACAGCGGCAAATGTCGCACTTCAATGAGCCTTAATCACTAGTTGGCCCAGAACCACGGAAACAATGTGCAAAAAAAACAATCGCAGTATCAGTAAATATGCTGTCTACCAGTATTTATACATTTGGTTTTTTTACTGTTTTAAAAGCAAGAATGCGGTATTTCCAGCACTTGATAGTGTGTTGTAGCGCGGCTGATTTTTCTTTCGAATTAGCTATGCATTGCCTTGAGGCGCTCAAACCAGGGCTTTCTCCAAGGCAATACAGGAACTCTTTGGAGGATATGGTGAGCTTATAATTATCATTTGATAATTAATAGTACACAAGCTTTAAATATCTTTATGGCGTAATATAATCATGCAAACCAGCGCATTTGTGAGATTCCTAAAGGACAACAGGATGCCCGTCTTTAGATTGGACGATGCAGTGAAGATATTGAAGAATTCTAGGGAGTATGCAAGGCTGTTTTTGCACAGGGCCATCAAAAGCAACATTATAGGACGAGCAGAAAGGGGGCTTTACTACCTTAGGGAAGGTTCAAACGAGTATGAGATTGCCTCGCATGTTTTGTATCCATCGTATATCAGCATGATATCTGCTTTGCATTATTACGGATTGACAACGCAGATACCGAATACAGTGTATGTCATCTCGCCCAAAAGGCATAAAATAATAAAAAACGTGGCGGGGTTCGACATAGTTTTCAGGAAAATAAGCAGCCATATGATGTTCGGCTACCACAAGGAATCTGACGGCAACATATTCATTGCGGACAAGGAAAAAGCGATTGTGGACATATTCTATTTCAGGGACGTGAACGACCTTGATTATAGCGTCCTGGAGAAACCTGCAAGAATAGACGTGGATAAGCTGGCACTATATGCTGAAATGAGCAGAAATAGATCCGTGATTAAAAACGTTTCAGAACTGTTATCTAGTTACGGATATGCAAAACAGGCAAGGAGATTGCAAAGTGGTTTGGCTACGGCTCAAATGGTGCTATCTAAATGATGGACAAGAGAGGGATTCTTAAGACAGCGTATTATGAGCAGCCTTACCAGAAGGAGAAGGACTATATAAATGAGCTTTTTTTGTCAAGGATATACGAAAAAAATACCGGAGTGGTATTTAAGGGAGGTACGGCCCTGTCCAAGTTTTATGGACTTCCGAGATTCTCTGACGACCTAGATTTTTCATTGTCGAAAAAAGATGCTGATGGCCTGATTAGCAACTTAGACAGCATAGTTGAGGATGTTTCAAAACTTTACCCGATAAAATTATTAAGAAAAATAAATAAGAAAGATATTCTGGCATATGAGATTAGCGTTAGAGGGCCTTTGTTTGAAGCATCAAATAGGCACCAGCACGTTAAAATAGAGATAGACAAGAATGCATCGGTAATAGAGGATCCCAATACTATACGTAGGAATCCTAAATATTTTGATCTGCGCCCCTATCTGGCAGTGGTAATGAAGGAAAACGAGATACTCGCAGAAAAAATTGTTGCGCTCATGTTCAGGCATAATGTAAAAGCGAGAGACCTTTTCGACATATATTTCATGGCTAAGAACGGTACCGAGATAAAGGTAAGTTTGATTGACAGGAAAATGAAAGAACACGGGCACGTATTCACAGATGAAAGGCTTGTTAAAAGAATGGATCTTATAAGAAGCATATGGAGCAAGGAACTGTACAGATTGCTGCCAAAAAATGAATTTATTGACTATAAAGAGGCAAGAACTCTCGTTATGGAGGGATTTAATGCCGTAAACTTATTGTAAACTTTACAGATGCTTATAACAAAAGCCGTTCTTGGAGCCCTTGAATCGGGACAATAAGTACCCAGTGCATTTGGCAACCTTGCGATAAAATAACTATGTCCGCATTGCCTTGAGGCGCTCAAACTCGGGCTTTAGATCCGCCTGGCTTCTCAGGATATTGAACGTGCTCCACGTGTTCTTCAGCCTCACGTCCACCGGGAACCTCTTCTCCTTTGTGTATGTCACAAGGCTCCTTGCCGCTGCCAGATTGTCCTCAGCCCTCAGGAGTAGCTTTGCCTCGTTCAGGTTGAATGCAGAATTCTGCATGTTGTTCAGCAATAATGCGGCATTCACGTTGGATGAGAATGCCTTCATGTAAAACCTTATCTTGTTCTTTCCGGAACTGCCGAATGGCTCTATCTCCGCATGCGCTTCCATGATGCTGCCGTATTCCTGGAGGTTGTTTGACGCCCTTAATGACAGCATTGCGGTCCTATCCCTGTCCTTGAGCTTTCCAGAGATCGCGGCGGCGTTCATGTAGCACATCCCAGCCTCCAGCGGCATGTTGAACATATCGTATTTGTCGCCCTTGAGCTCCCATCTGCTGCACGCCCTTTCGGTGCGCGCGTCGCCGTAATTGCGAATCATCTGCCTTAGGTTTTCAGGTACCAGGCCAACAAGCCTGCTTTTCTGCTTGCCCTCCATTTCCACCATTATATATTGCGCTTTTTCAGATATATAAATGTAGCTATTTGGCCATTTTCATTATCTCGTTGAACGCCGCATGCAGCTCAAGTACCCCGTCATCCTCGGTGAAGTGCCCCCTTTTCGGGTGTATCACCACCCTCGATCCTAGTTCTTCCCGGAATATCCTTGAATCATCTAGCGGCACAAACGGATCGTTGTCGGAGAACAGGGCGAACGAGCTTTTCAGATGCCTCTTTACAGCATGAAGGTCTATCGGGGTTGATGTCCATTCCATAGCCAGCTCTTTCTCTTCGTTTGATTCAAGCGAGCTTCCTATCAGGTTCAGCCACGGGGCAATGAACACTGCACCCACCGCCACATCGCCGCCAAGCTCTTCAAGGTACCGCATTATAGCCTGGCATCCCACGCTGTGCCCTATGAAATATGTGTTTTCATCTATGCCTTTCGCGACTTCCGACAGGTAAGGCACCCATTCGCCTATGTGCGGCTCATTAGTATGTGGCATTTCAGGCACAAGCACCTCGAAATCCCTTTCCAGCAGCATCCTTCTTATCCAAGGGTACCAGTCTGAATTTGGGGTTCCGCCCCACCTGTGCACCAGTATCATTCGCTCCTTCATTTTACCATTGCACCTTTTTCACTTGCCGGAATCGCCGATCTGCCTCTTCATGCCCTCCAGCTCCCTTGACGAGCTTTCCCTCTGCGCAGCCTTGCGGATCCCTGCCCTTGCGCGCCATATTACCGCAATTGCGGCTGCCGCTGCCGCGATGGCAGCAAGTAGCTCCGTATACGACTTGAGCGGCACTGGCCTCTGCTGCACAACAACAGGTATTGTGTATTCCGATGTCGCGCCGTTTGCCCCTATGTCCAGAGTGAGCAGCATCGTGCCCGCATTTCCGGGATTTGCTATCGGGAAGCTTTCGTCCACATGCTGGTTAGGCACAACGCTTATGCGCCTTGTCGAGTTCCCTATCCTTATGCCGTTTGACGCCTTGAGCGTCATGCTCACGTTGCCTGCAACAGCTGCCGTGTAGAGCGCGTGCACATACACGTAGTTCGTGGCACCGGAATAGAATACGGGAACGCTTATGTTGTACACGTCGAGCACGTCATTCAGTTTAGCCGGTCCGGACAACGGCACTATCAGTATGTCCCTTATCTGAGGGGCAAGCTGCTGTATCGGGTTGCCTATCCTGTAGTATGAGTACGTGGTTGCATTGCGCGGCATGTAAGGCACATGCCATATTATCACGTAGGATCCGCCCTGCATAGTCACGTTCGCAGGCATGCCGTAGGTTGACACCTGCGAGGCGCTGTGCACAAGCGAGGCGGGCAGTATGGTCTCCAGGCTGGCGTTGGTTATGCTTTCGTTGTACGGGCTCTCTATCCTTATGGTGCCCATTGCTGTTGTGCTGTTGCTCCCGGTATAGTTCACCATGCTAAGCTGGTTGAGTATTACTGGGCTTCCCGGGCTGGAATTCAGTATCGCAAGAGTAATGAATGCAGTTTGCGTCACAGTGGACAAGCCTGCGCCGCTTATCCTCATGCGTAACGGTATGACATGGCTTCCGAGGCTCAAGGAGGGGTTTGCAGAGAGCAATATACCTATCCCAAGGCCTTCTCCCGGGAACAGGCTTGCTCCTGCTGTGGAAAAGGATATGACGTCTTTAAAACCGCTGTCCACGCTTATGTTGACGTATTCCTCGCTTGCAGTTGGGTTGTAGAGCCCGAGCTGGAGGGGCGCTGCCGTTCCCCTTGTAAGCTCCGTATATACAGGAAGCGAGGTGAAATAGACTTTTGACGCAACCAATGGTATCGACGTAGTCGGGGGGCTTGAGGAGCAAGCTATGAAGCTGGCCCTGTATTGGCCATTCACGCTTGAGGTGTTGAGCAGCTTTATGCGCACCTGCGTGCCGTTTATCGTGCTGTTCGCACCCTCGTAGAGCACGTATACCCTGCCGTTCGCTATTACATACGTATAGTTTGAGGATATGTAGCTGTCTGTTACCGTGACCGCCGAGCCGTTAAGGAGCACCTCGAAGCTGTTTGGTATTGTCACGTTGGTTATCAAAAGGCAGCCGTTTGCAAGTCTTTCGGTCACGGGACTTACAGGAGGAGGGGCTGGCGGCCCTGTGCCCTGCGGCACTGTAGTCGTAACGCTGTTGTTTATCACCTCTATGGAGTTGGATGCGCTGCTGAAAGTGTACGGGAACGTGGTGCCCTTGTCAGTTGCAATCGCGTTGTAAACAAGCTGCCTGGTGCTCGGCGCTGATGCCGTAAAGGTTATAGTGTTGCCGCCCTGCAGCTCAACTATCGCGTTTGGCCCGTATTGCTGGTTTTCCGATATGCTGAATATCTCCACGTCAAAGGGGCCTGTCCCGTACATCTCGTTTATGGTGTATGTAAGGGAGTTTCCCGACTGTAGCACGCTTTCTGAAGGAGTTATGGTTATCGAAGGTGCAGTGTTGATGTTTGCGGTAGCTGTGTACGAGGATGCCAGGGAATTAAGCGTCGAATCAGTTATTACCACGTTCGCCTCTATTGTATTCCCGGCAAGCGGGTACTGCGGGGTCCAGAGGAAGGCATTCCCGTTGTAGGAATTGCTGACAAGCATGTTCGCGACTATTTCCCCTGTTACGGAGTTGATTACCAAATAGTTGTATGTGAACGGGCTTGTTCCGCCTATGAACGATGCGGTGAACAGTATCGACTGGCCCTGGTCTATGACCGTGTTTGATATGGATATAGAGGGCGAGCTCATTTTTTCCGGAACTACCACTGTTCCGGTAAGCGATGCGGATGCATACCCAACAAGAAGGAAAAATGCCAGAATGATAATGCCCATCTCTCTGCAGGACATTACCTTACCTTCCTTTCTTTTTTTTGCCTTTGCCTTTCGATGCCGCCCAAGCCATTACCAGCACAATCAGCACCGCTATTGCGGCTATTGCTAGCCAGAGCGTAGAGGCGCTTATGCGGGACGGGTTAGTGGCCGAAGCGGCCTGCGATGCCGCTGAAGGTATTGTCGTTGGTATTGTTGCTATGGTAGTCGTGATTACTGTCGATGTTGTTACCCCCTTGACGTAGACGTTCTTTGCAGTTCCGACGCTGATAACAGCGCCGCCGGAGCTGCTCGACTGGTTTGGAAGCACAGTTGCAAGCGACTTCGAATACCATACGTGGTATAGGGTGAAGTTCTCGGGAAGCGTTGCAGTGACGTGTATCGTGTAATTGGAATACGGCTGTATGGCCCCGTTCTCAGGCATGTAATGCACTACTGGCGCTATCGGGTCTACCGTTATAATTATCGTTGAATTCAGCACGTTGCCCTCTATCAACGAATTGTAAAGTGGGTTGTTAGGTGCAGGGAGCACTGCCGCAACCAGTATCGAGGTGTTTGCGCCTGACTTGAGGTCCCCTGCCGTCTTGTTGAACTCCAGGGCAGGATAGTTCTCGCTGCCGTTGAAGTTTGCCGAGGAAACATGGACAAGCGAGCCCAAGGTGCTGTTGAAGTAGGTGAAATAGTAGCTTACCTGGTAATGTGAGGATACGGATTGCGCGTTTGATATGTTTATTATGCGATTGATTGGCGTTGCATTAGCAGAATAGTCGTACTTTTCATTGAATACTGAGGTGGTGTTGTTCGCTCCTGAAGTTTGCAGTATCGCAGGCTGGACATAGAAGTTTACGGTCTTGTTGTCGTTTGAATATACTATCCAGTCTATGCTGGTATTCCTCGTCGTGGAGTTCACCACAACGGTAAGGTTCAGGCAGCCGCGTATGTCACCGCACCACGAGCCGTACTCCCCGATCGCGTGCGCCGTACCGAAATACGGCACCAATAACAAGAATGCCAGTAAAGGAAACATAATAGCTTTCTTGTTCATCATAAAACCTTGAAGGCTTAGCAGCTGCTGATGACGTCTATCGTTTGTGTGTATGTTGCGCCGTACTGTGCTGCAGGTATCTGAAGTCCTAGGAATATGGTGTTTGCTGTTGCGCCGTTGCTCGTGTACAGCAGTGTATCAAGCTGGGTGACACCATTGTCATTCGGGAAGTACGTTTCTATGTTTGCGGTCGTGGACTTTGCGCTTCCTGGATTCCATAACGAGTTGGATGCGACTGCGCTGTAAACCGTGTTTCCGGAGTCGAAGTTGTGCGCTCCGCTGCTCCATGCGGTGCCGGAAAGCAGGATGTTGGACGGGTTGGCGCCAGTGTCGGTTATCGTGACGGCGTTGGAGGTGCCTATGCTGTTGGTGCCAGGGGATATGGTGTTGAAATTCACGGCGCTGTTGCTCGGCACAAGATCGCAGGTATTGGGCACGATCACAGTTGCGGTTACAGGAGTTGATGTTGCCACGGCAAGCAGCGCTGCGGCGCCACTGGCCAGGCTGTACATTATAAGCATCATCATCCCCATCCTGCTTACTTTCCTGCTCCATGGCGTGTTTTTTGGCACCATCGTTTCACCATATTTATTAGCATGTGCTTATGACGTTTATCGTCTGAGTATACGTGCTTGCTCCTGAGCCTATCTGCGCCGCAGGAACTGCCGCGCCCAGCCATATGCTGTTGGACTGCGTAAGGCTGTTCTGCGTTTCCAGCAGCGTGTCAACTGTTGATCCGGATAGCTGCACCTCCACGTTCGCGGTGCCGGTCTTTGATGATGATGCAGAAGGGCTCCACAGGGAATTCGCAGCTATTCCGCTCCATGCTGTATTGGAAACGGAGAAGGAGTTGCTGTTGTAGTTCCAGTTTGAGCCGCTTATCTCAACGTTGGACGGGTTTCCGCCGGTATTTGTGATCGTTATGACGTTCACGCCGCTTGCACCTGTGCCTATCGTGTTGGTTCCGGGGTCAAGGGTGCCGAAATACACTATGGTGTTGCTTATCGCGAAGTTGCAGCTGTTCCTTACGTTTATGTACCCTGTTGCAGTTACCGTGCCTCCGCTGCCGATCGCGAAGCTTGCCAGCAATGCAGTCACCAATGACGCAATGACCGCTACCAGGCCAATGATGCTGCTATTCTGACCCCATCTGGCAAACTTTTGTTTTTTCATGGAATCCCTCCTTTGCCCAAACTTTGCACGATAATCTCAGCAAACGCTTATAATACTAACTGTTTGCGTGTATGAACTGCTGCCCGAGCCCGGCTGCGTCGTCGGAATGCCTATTCCGAAGTATATGTTCTTTGAGTTTCCGCCCGTAAGCTGCGTCAGCGTATCCGCCTGCGATACCTGCAACTGGTTCGCTGATGTGTATGCCGTACCAGTATTCCAGTCCCATACAGTGTTGGATGCGCCGAACGAGTTGGTGTTGAAGCCCCAGTTGGTCCCGTCTATGTACACGTTGGATACCGTAGAGCCGAGGTTCGTTATGTCTATGGAGTTCCAGGATATCGAGTTAGTTGACAGCTGGTTGCCCGGATCCAACGACCCGAAATTGATTACGGTGTTGCTTATGGAGAAGGTGCATGACACAGGCTGCACTATTGTTATGGTCCCGGAAAATACGCTGTTGAGGGTAACTGGCACCGATGCGCTGTCGGTCACGGCCACGTTAGCATTTATTGTGTTGCCCACCCATGATGCCGGTATTGTGTCGCTGA
This sequence comes from Candidatus Micrarchaeota archaeon, assembly GCA_028866575.1. NCBI lineage: Archaea > Nanobdellati > Microcaldota > Microcaldota archaeon. The sequence continues at coordinate 17,465 of JAGWHU010000011.1, forward strand.
AGGAGTTGCCGGTGAATGCGTTGCCTGCCCAGAGCATGTTTGCAAGTACCGTGCCAGTTACGGTGTTGTAGACGTTCCAGTTGTACGTATAGGGTGATATGCCCCCGGTGAATGAGGTAGTCCATGTCAGGGTGTTGCCGGTCTGCTGCGTTGAAGGGCTCGGTGTTGTTATTGACGGGGTTGTCATTGCCTGATTTACCGTTATTGTGGATGTGCTGGCTGAGTTGAGCGTGACGGGGGTTGAGGCGGAATCTGTTACAGCCACGTTCGCCTCAATCGTGTTTCCCGCATCGCTAGCTGGGACCTGCCAGCTGAATACGCTTGATGAGCCTGACTGGGTCGCAAGAACGGAATTGTCAACGCTGTTGAAGACCGTGAAATCATAGGTATACGGGCTAGTCCCTCCAGATTCTGTTGCAGTAAACACCTCGTACTGGCCGGTGTCTATGCTCGGCGTGTTGCTTGCGCTGATTGTCGGGGTGGCAAGTGCAGGATTCACCGTTATCGTGTTCGTTATTGAGTTTACTGTTGTAGGTATTGTGGCGCTGTCGGTAACTATGACGTTGTACTGGAATGTGTTTGTCCCTGGGGAATTGGCTATGAACGTCCAGGTGAGCTGGTTGGCTACGCCATAAGTTGATATTGGGGCGTAGTAGACGGAGTTGGTGGCGCTAGTTGCAGCATATCCCCCGACACAGTATATAAAGTACGTATTGCCAATGCAAGCAGGATACTCTAGATTTACAGCATAACTGGATGTCTGCTGCCATGCGCCGACGACGCCGGAACCGAGTATGGGCGCGTAGTAGGCGTAGCCTATGAAACCCTGACCTGGTATATACCCTCCTGTGCAGTAGATGCTGTTTGAATAATCAATACAGCCTGACCCCTCCACATTGGCAGGATAGGCATTTGTCGATTGCCATGAGCCAATGGCACCTGAACTGAGTATTGGTGCATAGTAGACTGCATTTGTGTCCGTGCCAATAGAGTTTAGATACCCTCCTATGCAGTAGATGTTGTTGGAATTGTCAATGCAGCTTTGGTATTCCACGTTCCCTGGATAGCTGTTTGCTGCCTGCCATGCTCCTACAACGCCGGAACTCAGTATGGGCGCATAATATGCCGAATTGCTATCTCCTGCTCCCCCAATGCTCGAATAGCCGCCAATGCAGTAGATGTTGTTGGAATATGTTGTGCAGCTGGGGCTTTCCACATTGTCGGAGTAGCTGTTCGTTGCTTGCCATGCGCCGATGACTCCGGAACTTAGGATAGGCGCATAGTAGACCAGGTTCGTATAAATGCCGGAAAGCCCTCCCCCAACGCAGTAGATGTTGTTGGAATTTAAAATACAACCCTGCCCTTCGGAATTAACAGGGTAGGCATTTGTCGACTGCCATGTGCCAAGCAGGCCCGAGCTAAGGATCGGGGAATAATAGACAGCTTTTATTTCGTTGTTGATTGATGATGAATAACCTGCTATGCAGTAGATTGTGTTCGAGTATGGTATGCAGCTCTGGCCATACCCCACGTCGATTGGATAATTGTTTGCACTGGCCCACCCATGATATCCTATGAGATAGGCGGCTTTGCTTCCCGTAACGTTGAAGAAGTTTACAGTATAGGGGCTTGTGCCGCCGCTTAATGCAGCTGTGTACACCTCCGTCTGCCCGCTATCCAGTATCACGTTGCTGGGGGTGAGCGTGGGCGTTGATTGCGCAGGGTTTACATTAACAGTATCAGTGGCGGTGTTGCTTGTGGATGTGGTTGCGCTGTCCGTGATTTTTATGCAATACGTGTTTGTGGTTGTTGGCGAGACCGTGACGGACTGCGATACCTGGCCTGACAGCGCCACAGTGCATCCTGAATCCGCATACCATTGATAAGAATACGGAGTTGATCCCCCGCTTGGATTTGCGGTAAGGGTTACAGACTGGCCGCTGTCTATCAGTGGGCTGGACGGCGTTATGGAGCCTGCCAGAAGGACAGGATTCACTTTTATCGTGTTCGTTATCGAGTTTACTGTTGTCGGAGTAGCGGCGCTGTCAGTCACTATTACGTTGTACTGGAAGGCATTATTTGACGTGGGGGATTGTACGACGAACGTGTATGTGAATTGTGTATTCGTGGTTGGTGATGTGTAATATACGGCATTTGTGTCGCCAGGACTTGGGCTCGCGTATCCGTCTATGCAGTAGATGCTGTTTGAGTTTGAGACGCAGCCTAATCCGACTGTGTTCGCAGGATATGCTGCAATCGCAGACCATTGGCCCAGGAGGCCATTGGATGCTATGGGTGCTGTGTATGCCGCACTCGTGTAGATGCTTGATTGGCCACCCATGCAGTAGATGTTGTTTGATAGCGTGGCGCAGCTTTGGCTACTTATATCTGATGGATATGGGGTAGCGGATTGCCAGGAGCCTATGGCACCTGAAGAAAAGATCGGGGCGTAGTAGACCGCATTGGTTGAGGGACCGTTTATTGTCCCTCCAGTACAGTAGATGCCGTTTGAGTATGTGACGCAGCTTGATTGAAACGTGTTTATAGGATAGGAATTTGCCGTCTGCCACTGGCCGACAACTCCTGAGGAAAATATCGGCGCGTAGTAGACCGCATTGGTGCTACCCGAGACATATCCCCCTTCGCAGTAGATGTTGTTGGAATATGAGGCGCAACTCAAGTACTGTGCATTTGCGGGATATGCATTGGTGCTCTGCCACTGGCCAACCGCGCCAGAGGAGAGTATCGGGGCGTAGTAGACGGAATTGGTAAAGTAGTTCGGCGTATATCCTCCTGTGCAGTAGATGTTGTTGGAACTGGTGATGCAGCTTTGTCCCAGCGTGTTTGCAGGATATGCGTTGGTGGATTGCCAGGAGCCTACAACCCCTGAGCTCAGGACTGGCGAATAGTATACCGCACTCGTAGTGCCGGGGCCGGGACTCGTGCTCCCATCGATGCAGTATATGTTGTTGGAATTGGTGACGCAGCTCAAGTATTCCGTGTTTGTCGGATATGCATTGGTAGCGAGCCAGTGTATCTTGTTCAACAGATATGCGCTGTTGCCCCCAGTGACGTTGAAGAAGTTGATCGTATACGGGCTTGCGCCGCCGCTTAATGTAGCTGTGTATACCTCCGTCTGGCCGCTATCGAGTATCACGTTGCTGGGGATGAGTGTTGGTGTTGACTGTACAGGGTTTACAGTTACCGTAACTGATGCGGAGTTGGTTGTTGCCGTTGTGGCGCTGTCGGTTGTCTTTATGCAGTATGAGTTTGTCGTTGTGGGGGATGCGGCGTATGAGTTTGACGTGGCTCCGGATATCGCGTTGCCGTTCGATCCGGTGCAGTCGGCGCTATTGCCGTAGTTGGCGTACCACTGGTATGAATATGGAGTTGTTCCTCCGGAGGTCGTGCTTGTGAGGGTTATGCTCTG
>JAGWHU010000012.1 GCA_028866575.1 Candidatus Micrarchaeota archaeon
TTTGTCGAGAAGAACAAGTTTGGAGATGGTCTTAGGAGTAGACTGCTCCGTATGCAAAGAAAGGAGATGGTTGTAGTCGATATTGTGTACAATATTTACAGGTACATGAATCATTTTATTTTGTTTTGGAAGGATTTCTACACCGCCTGCCAATAGAAAGATTTAAATATGACTGGAAAAAGAGCCATAATCAGGTATTAACCAACAGACGGCTTGCCATCACCGGTTCGTGATAAGACCGCGATGGCAAAAACCAGCACACAAGTATTCGGGGCGATCGCATAAACAAGATCATAGATCTAGCATTAGTAATGGGATTGGTAGTGCTAACTTTGGTCCTGTACGTCTTCCCGAGCATTTTGCTGCCCCATTCGATGAAGCCCACCAGCCAGATATTCTACGCAAACTCGACTAACTGCAGCTTCGCATACCCCAACAAGCCCACGGTAGTGCTCAGAATGGACGACGTCCAGAAATTTGCCTTTGATAATGCATCCATAGCGATTATAAGCGATGTAGCAATCCAGAGGAACCTGCCCATGGTAGTAGGCGTTATACCGAACAACATCAGCGCCGATGCCCGCATGACCAATTACCTGATAAGCGTTGAGAAAAACCCAAAGGTGGAAATAGACCAGCACGGGACCTACCACACCCCAAACGAATGGAATATGACAAACATGACGTATAACCAGACGCTAGCGCTTATGGAATTGGGCAACAGCGACCTGGTTACTGCGCTGGGGGTGCATCCTATAACATTCGTCCCGCCATACGATGCCTATGACTCAAACGCGCTAAGGGCCATGAATGCCCTCGGGTTCAAGGTGGTATCCGCGTCGCAGGGGGATAACAACTTCACCTCCAACGTAACAAGGATAGGATATACAATCGCGGTGAGGGAAACGGACGAGAACCTGCAATCGAGCAACAACTCCCTTGCCTCGACGAACGAAATAATCAACGGCTGCGAGAGCAAGTTCAAGACAGGAAACATATGCGTGATCCTGATACACCCGCAGGATTACATAGTGGTCAGGAACGGAAGTTACACGCACCGCTTGAATACCACGTCCATTGCGCAATTCAATAACATGCTTGATGGCCTGCAGGCCCTTAACGTGTCCTTCGGAAACTTCAAGGACATGGTGAAATGCAACTAGTGATGAGCTTGGAATACATACATGTAAAAATGAGCAAATTGAATGTCGTCTATCTTGCATTATTCTTGACATCTTTAGCAATAGCAATATTCTACAGTTATATCGTGATAAAGCTGGTGTCGCTGAATGCATTCATCATACTCCTGGTAGCCTACACAATCATGGTGCTGTTCACCGTAATATCAAGGTTCCCCGGGGCGTTCTTGTACAACCCAACAAAATACCTCAAGGTCAGCTACCAACCAGCGGTTACAATAGTAATACCCGCATACAACGAGCAGGACGCGATAAAGCCAACAATACTCAGCGCCCTTTCCGTAGATTATCCGAAGGACAAATTGGAGGTCATAGTTGTAAATGACGGATCAACGGACAATACAGCCGCATACATAAATGAAATGCTCAAAGAGCACAAGTTTACCTTCATAGACTGCAAGGAAAACAGGGGGAAAAGATACGCCCTGTACGAGGGCTTCAAGAAGGCAAACGGCAGCATCGTGGCAGTTATGGACAGCGACACGCTGCTGGCCAAGGACTTCGTGAGGGAGATAGTCAAGCCCTTCAAGAACAGCGAGATAGGCGGGGTTTGCGGGCATGCAAACGTCATACAGGAAAATACCCTCTCCAAGATGCAAGAAACCAACTATTTCACTGGCTTCCATCTTTACAAGAAATACGAGGCGCTGTTTGATTCAGTGACATGTCTTTCCGGATGCGGCTCAGCCTACAGGAAGAAGGCGGTTTTGGAATTTCTTGACGAATGGATCAACCAAAAATTCCTGGGGGTCAAATGCACATACGGAGAGGACAGGGGCCTGACCACACTGTTGTTGAGGAACGGTTGGAAGACGGTATATTTGCCCCAGGCAAGGACATCAACCCATGCACCATTGACAATAAAAGGACTGCTCAAGCAAAGGTTAAGATGGAGGAAATCCTTCAACAGGGAGGTGCTTTGGCAGTCGAAATTCATGTACAAAAGGAAAAAGGGATTCCCGGTAATATTCTATACGTATGCGATAACAAACATGCTGTCGCCACTCGTGGCCTTGGGGCTTGTATTCATATTGCCGCTGTTTGCAGGCCTGTCCGTGCTGCCGTTCTATCTGGTTGGGGTACTGATAGTTGCTGCTGCATATACGAGTTACAGCAAACTGTACGATGAGGACTTTTCCGGAGTATACATGTTCCTATGGGTCATATTCAACCTTACAATAATGCAGTTCTTGGCCGTATATGCATGGTTCAACATGAAGGACAACGGATGGGGGACTAGATAATAAGGTCGATTTTGTGCATGACAAGTATAAGCTTTTGTTGGTTCTCGCACTGGTTTTGGCAATTGCTGCTGTTTTCTACCTCAGCAACACTACCGTAATCAGGAAAACATTATATGAAAGCGAGCAGGCACATTATCAGCCGTACCTCGGCGAGAACTTCACCAATTACTCTGGAAACTTCAGGGTAATAAACTCTACAAACGAAAACTTAACCAAATGGCAGAATTACGGAATCATAACAGCATTTGCGAACATCAGGAATTGGTCAAAAATCAGCAGGATAGACCTTGTATTGACCAACTCTAAAGGGGAAAACGTTACCCTCTATGGGATAAACAACTCCAAAATACCGCGCGAAGACTGGTCCACCGGTCTGTTTCCGAACTATTACCTGAATTGCACGGGCCAGGACAGGGAGTGGAAAGCTTTCATGGTAGTCAACGGGACCAACTTCCTTTTCTGGCAGTACAACAGCACACTGGGCCTTAACATGAGCAACATCAGCTCCGTAAAGGCCTACAACAACGACACAAACATACCAATCCATGATGTTGTTGTGCAGCACAACATTTGCAGGTACAACAACGATCTGGGTGGCAATTGGTATTCCCCAATAGGTCTTCCACAGTACGGCGTTTTCTGGACAAACAGCAGCGGCCTGGTATTGAAGAACGTAAGGCAATCGCAATACCCGAGCAACGGGGACCACGTCAGGGTGTTGTCCAAGAACGTTACGCCGGAGAACTTCACAATGAGGATTGTATTCAAAGTCCAGAATGTCAGCTCAAACGAGTCGCAGCTAAACAATACCTACATCAGGTTCGGTTGGGATTTTGAAAATATGTACGATCCGGGACACAATGAAACGGTAATATTCGATTCGTTCCAGTACAATTACCTCGGCGTGCAGCGCGTCTTCCCAATAGTCAGGTATTACGCGCAGGGATCTGAGCCGAACAGCACCGACCCGACTTTCAATAGCTCAAGGGTAAGATTTACGTTTAAGAAAGGCCACACCTACGAGGTTGATGCACAGGTGGAAAATACAAGCGTGAAGGTTGAGATCTGGGATGTCGGAGGGCTTTGGTCCACAAAGGTCGCAAGCCTGAACTACAAATTCGCAAGGGCCCGCCCTTACGGCAGATATCCATTCTCCATAGAGACTACCGGCAATGTTGGGATAACTGTCAAGTCGTTTTACGTGCTGAAAGGCAAATCCGATTGAACCCAGTGTTATCCTGACAATTCATTTAATATAAAATTTATTTTATTCAAAAACCTCAATAAAAAATAATGCTTATATACTACCTTGCACATAAACAATTGATAGTGATTGACTATGCAAAGGAACAAGTTCGTAGCTACTGTCGCTTCACTTTCAGTGGTGATGCTTCTTCTCACAACTTCTGTAGTTTCAGCAGCATCATTCAATTTCAACTTCAAGAGCTTCAAGTTCGACCTATTCAACGGCTTCAATGGTTTCAGGAGCCAGTTGTACAATTTCTTCGTTAATCCGATAAACAAACCCGGGAACGGGCCAAAGCCGTGCAATCCTGGGCATTTCGGATATGCATGCGAGCAGAACACAACCACTACGATATTCGAGTGCAACAAGGGCACAGCAGGGGATCACAACCCGCACTGCACCAATTCCTCTACCTGAATTGGGTTGTTTGCTCTTTTTTCCTTTATTTTAATGCTTGAAAACTCCATATTAGCGGGACAGCCCCTCTATTGATTGGATCTCTGCAGTCGTAAACCCTTCTTTCAAGCAAAGGGCTTATTTGTATCCGACCTTAAGAAAGCATAAGGTATAAATACCAATTAGGACAGAGTTATTAGTTAATATTGCTCAGGTTTATCAGATGAATAATAGTCGTGGCGCTTCATTCAGGCGCTATGTTGCAAATAACAGCAGGATGTTCGCAGCGGCAGCGGCATTGCTGGTCGCTGCACTTGTAATAGCTTCAGGCAGCATAACATCCCTGAATGCGAGCTCCATACAGGGCTATATCTACAGCCCGATAAACCAGCAGGTGATATTCAAGCCTTCATCCTCGGGATACGGCTACGGGCAATGCGCCGGAACACCTGTTCTGACGCTGTTGACAGAGCCCAATGCGCCATCCGGCACTATAAAGGCCGTGGTAAGAGGGCTATACGACTGCGCAGGCGTGACTCTTTACATAAAGCCGTGGACCGGATGCAACAACCGCACCACCATAGCGTCTTTTGTGGCTAACGACACAGGAGGCAGCGTGACATTCAACGCCCCTGGAACCGATGGCGTATACGGCTACTGGGTATGCGGGGCAAGGGGAGCAATCCAGGGCAACGCCAAGGACAAGGCAGAGGTCTTCGTGCAGAGCGGCAGCACATCAACCATACCTCCGACAACCACAATAACCCCTTCAAGCAAGAAGACCAACGGCTGCCACGGCTCAGCAATACTCACGATCATGCCGGATCCTGCATCTACTTCATCCAATGTTGAGGCAGTGGTTAGGGGATTGTCAGACTGCAGCGGCACGACGCTTTACATAAAGCCTTGGACCGGATGCTCAAACAGCACCACCATAGCATCCTTTGTCGCTAACGACACAGGAGGCAGGACCTCATTCAAGCTGCCCAACAGCATGGGAGTGTACGGCTACTGGATATGCAGCGGCAAGAGCAACGGCAAGGGCCCAGTGAAGGGCGACAAGGCGGACGTCTTCGTAATCTGATTTTTTTGCAAGTTAGGCAGCATGGCAGCGGACGCCAGATTGGCCTGCTGCCGTCACAAAGGTTTATAAAATTTCATTTGCAGTAGATACTACCCAAAATGGTAGTATCATCCGGTAGTACAATGGCAAACAAACCTGTCAAAAATTACCTTTCTCAATACCCAAAGAGAAGGATAACAAGAAAGGAGGCTGAATTGAGGGTAACGATCGGTGAGACAATATCAAACAAGGGCGAGGAGTCCAAGAAGGCAAGAGCAGTGCTTGAGCGCATACCATACATAACGATCGCAACATCAAACAAAAAGTCAGTACCCTGGAACACCCCGGTTTTCTGCGCATACGACAAGGACTACAACTTCTACTGGATATCCTCGAGGGAATGCGTGCATTCCGTAAACATAGAGGCAAACCCGAATGTAGCGCTTGTAGTATACGACTCCACGGTTCCTGACGGCGAGGGCATCGGGGTTTACATAAAGGCCAGGGCCCGCATATTGGAGAGCAGGCCTAGGATCAGGAAAGCCCTGGAGCTGCTTTACAAAAGGAAGCACAGGGCTGTGCCATCGGCAGGCGACTTCGTCGGGGCGCCGAGAGGTGTATACAAGGCGACAACCTCCGCATTCTGGATAAACGACCTAAAGAAAAAGGCCGGCGAATTCAGGTACCTGAGGATGGAAATACAATTGAAATGAAAGAAGGTGCAACATGAGCAGCAACGAACGCATTTCAAGGTTTTTTACCTCTGAATCTCATATTGCAAAAAGGATAAATAGTTCCTTTTTTTTATAATAAGCATGCGCAGCCGTAGGCTTATGTTGCTTGTCGCGCTCTCTGCCATAGCGATTGCAGTGCTTTCAGCGCCTGCATTTTCCCAGGGCATCGGCGGCGCCAACGTCTCGATAGCTGGCGTTTCGCTGCCGGAGAGCGTAGGCATAAACTCGCCGCTAGCCGTCTTTGTGACGCTGCAGAATACAGGGGGCATGGCAGCAGGGAACATAACCCTGGAGATGAAACTTGCCGGGAGCTCCAGCATGGTTGAAAGATATGGAGTCAGGCCCTTATCGCCGCAGCAGAACGAGTCTGTGGTGCTCCTGGTATATAACAGCACCTCGCAGGCAGGACCGCACACCGTGATCGTAAGCGCAAGCTACGCCTCAAACGGCAGCACTTTCATTACTGCGCAGAGGACCTTGGGATATAATGTGGTAAATACAATGGACCAGCAGGCAAAAAGCCCCTCTGCAAAAGGGAGCAATGGCCTATCGATCGCGTACATGCCGCTGTATGTGTCGCTGTTTGAGGGAAGCAGCTCGGTGTACAGGCTCGGGCTCATGAATACCGGCCATTCTCCGGAATCCGTAAGCATAGGAACGAACAGCAGCTATTCCGGCATTATAGAATTTTCCACGGACAGCCTCTACCTGCTTCCTAACTCAACCCTGTATGTCCAGTTCCTGCTGAATGCGATAAACATAAGCACCAACGCATCTACCTATTACATACCTATAAGCCTGAACACCAGCTATTCAAACGGCACCTCCAGCACAGCTACCGAGGTGCTTGCACTCACGATATACAACTATTCCAGGGAGCAGCCCGCGCTCCTGAGCGACATAACCTCATTGAACTCCAGCAGCTCCATCAGCGGGACCATAAGCATATACAGCGGCACTAATGGCAGCCTCTCCGATGCGACGCTTGTAACGTACATACCTGCAAACGCCACCTACAATTATCCTGCGATAAAGACCTACGGCCTCAACGCAAACGTCACAAGGGAAAGCAACTCCTACATGATAAAATGGTCAATCCCGTACCTTCCTGCAGGTCAGGTGACCTACGGCTATTACCAGATAAACACATCCAGGAGCACCGGCTTCATCATGAACGTGCATAACGTGCTCTCGATGCCTTCGATGCTGAAGCCGATGAACATACTGAAAATAGTGGACTTTTCTCTGCCGACGTTCTACACGCACTCCATGGAGAACATATCTGTAAGCGCATTGTACACAGGCACGTCGCCGCAATACGTGTACTTCTACATTACCGCGCCCACCGGCGCCACTGTGCTAAACCCGACGCAGACCGTGCTTGCCACGCCAAACGAGCTGATAAGCAGGGATTTCAGCATAGAAACCTCCAATACCCTAGGCACCATGATATTCACGCTGTACGCCAACACCCAGGGAGCCAACGTGACGTACTCGCTGCCAGTGATAGTCCTGCAGGGCCAGGGCAACTCCACCATGGTAGGCCAGGCAGCAGCAGCATTCCCTCTAAATTTCAACATAGAAAGCAAGGAAGCAAAAACCTACCTTATAGCCCTCGGCGCGGTGCTGGTGATAGTTTTATTAACATATGGAGCAATTATAACTGCAAATAGGTCAAAATACAACGCAAACAGGGCGAGAAGCCTGAAAAGCATAAAAGAGCAGGTAAATGAATAAGGTGCGTCGATTGCGCAATCCATATATAATAGGGATATCCTCCCAGAAGGGTGGTGTAGGCAAGACTACCATATCCGTCAACCTTTCCGTAGCATTGAGGTCCCTGAACTACAGGGTTTTGCTGATAGATGCTGACACGACCAATCCGAGCGTTGGTTTCCACATGGGGCTTGACAAGGCGAACACGGGTTACAGGGACGTGGTCTACGGAAGGGCTAACCTGAGGGACGCGATAGCGATACACAGCCCCACAGGGCTTCACGTGCTTCCAGGTACATTGAACACGAAGCAGTTTTCCCCGCCGTCAAGCAGGATAGACAGCCTCGGCGGGGCGCTCAGGAACTCGAATTACGACTTCATCATGTTCGATACGGCTCCGGGTTCCGTGGAGCTGGACATATCAAAATACTACGACGAGGCTCTGATACTCACAACGCCGGAAATGTCAGCATGCACCAGCTCCATGCGCCTGGCAAACAGGTACAACCAGATGAAGATCATACACAACCTGGCGGTCAACAGGGTTAGGAACAAGAGGTACGAGATAAGCCTGGAGGAGATAGAGGAGATATACGAGAAGAAGGTGCGGGGGACGCTGCCTGAGGATGACATAGTGCCGATAAGCATATCGCAGCACATACCGGCATATGTGCTCGGCCCGGATTCGAGGTTCTCCAAAGGGATAAGGTCTATGGCAAAGAAATACGCATCATCAGATTCGCGATTGACTATGGGGTTCGAGGACATGGGGGTTAGGGCAAGGATTGCCAGCTTCCTGAAAAGGCTCTTCGGGCTGCGTTTGCGCTGACCAAGCACAAAAAAGGCAATAAGGCCGTACAGTGAGAAAGATGGAGTTGAGGTATCTGGCTGTAGTACCGCTGCTATTCATACTGCTAGCCATGCTCGGCAACATAGCGATGTTCGGGCCCATGATCTTCAGCGTGCCGAATGCCCTGCTCAACGCAACAAACTCCACAAGCGCGACAACCACATCCGTAATTCCATCGGTCAACACCACGACCATAATGCCAAACACAACCGCAACAACCACTATGGACCAGAATGCGACAAACACGACAACGATAGACATCAATAACACAACAACCATCCGGGAAACACCCAAGGCCAAGGGCACAACAACGATACCAATAAATGCAACAAACTCGACCAACACAACGGCAATAACAACATCCTCAACCGCATCAACGACCACTGAGTCATCCTCGACATCGACTGGGCCTGAATCCAATTCAACAATCCCTACTACGTTAAATACCACCACAATCCCGACGACAACAGCGAACACCACGATAGTCACGTCATCCACCACCTCGACTACGGATACCTCCTCATCGATAACCAATACGACATCCTCAACGGCCACACTGAACACCACGACGACAAGCGCAACCACGACAATAAACGCATCGGCAAACAAGACAACGATTACTGCGATAAATTCCACCGCAAACGCCATATACAATTCGACAAACACCACAACCGGCAACGAAACCAATAGCAGCATTTTCAACGTAACTGCGCCAGGGTCAATCGGCACGAGGGTGCTTGGCACATCTGACACCCTGAGCCTTCCGAACCAGACTGTTATAGGCACGAAAGACATTAACCAGAAGCACGCGTTCCTGAACGGCACCATATCAATAACCAACGTGACTACCGATTACTCGCACCCCAATGTCGTGGGAGGACAGATAGTCGCAACAACTTACATAGACATATCGAGCACGTTCAATTATCCGTTGGTGATAAGCAGCGCATACTTCAAGGCGCTGAACAAAGACCCGAACATGACCTCGGTAGCAATATACGAGCTCATGAACAGGACCGTAATTTCCAGCAAGACGTACGATCTCAAGGCGCAGGGGAACACGAGCAGGGTAACCTTGAAGGCATTCAGGAACGAGCAGGGATGGGTTGACACCAATTCAAGCCCGATAGTGATAAGCTCAGGGGTGAACAGGTTCAAGATAACCGGGAAAATAGACCCCAATGCTCAGTACGAATGGTCCTTCGAATTCACCACTGCCGATGCTGTGTCGCCGATCTTCCTGTACAAAAACTCAACAATCCCGACATATACGATAAACTACTCTGCAGATTACAATGCAAGCGTGATAAGCGCATTGGAACTGCCGCACAGGGAAACTGAGCAGCTTTCCTACACCCTCAACGGCAGGAAAGTCAACGGTGCATTCGTAAGCGGCTACAACCTGTCCAAAATCCGATCGCTGCCTATAACTACGATAAACATAGACCCGATATGGGACGGCTCGACGCAGTGCACGAACAACTGGGCAGGAGGCGCATGCCAGGGAAGCATAACATACACTGCAACCACCACGCTAACCGGGGACGTGAACGCAAGCAACAACATCATAATCAACAGCGGCGTCACGCTGATAACCAACGGCTACAGCATATTCACCGGAAACATGATAAAGAACTCCGGGACTATAAATTCCGGAACTGCCGGCAACGGCGGAACCGCTGGCGCAGGCACAGGGGGCAGCTACACTAGCTCGTACGGCGGCTCAGGAGGCGCAGGCGGAAGCGGAGGCGCGCACGGAAGCACCGGAGGCTCAGGCACAACGCCATCTGCTCCCACGCTGAGCAACGCAAACATACAGAACTGGTACAATAATGGATTTGTGAACTACGTATCAGGCGCTGGAGGCGGAGGAGGAGGCAGCGGCGGCACGGATACCGGAGGATCCGGAAGCTATGGGGTTTACCTGCAGGCCAACTCTGTAATAGCAGGTACTATAGTCGCCAACGGGCTTGCCGGCTCAACGACCACTACGACAAGCGGAAATCCCGGGGGCTCGGGAGGATCGACCCTGGCTACTGGCGGATCTCCCGGGGGAAGCGGCGGGAAGCCATCCAGCGACGGGGGAGGAGGTGGCGGCGGAGGCATCATAATGATTGCCTACAACAGCCTGTACACTGCGGGCACATACACCGTTACAGGCGGTGCAGGAGCAGGCACAAGCCCAAATAATGGAGGCAATGGCGGCAACGGCGCCGCAATGACGTTCAGGTATGTCACGCAGCCTCTTGGCACGGTACCGCCGCCAACGCCGCTTAGCAGGCCAACACTTACCGCGAGCAACACCATACTTGACGCGGGGCAGACTGAGGTATTCACAGCATCGTTCACCGGAGGCACACCATCCTACACCTACAACTACCAGGTCGTAAACACCATCACCGGATCCCTTGTTACCAACATGCTGGTATCGAATTCATACAAATCCAACACGCTCGTATGGGTCGTGCCCACATCTGCTGCAGGCAACACCGTAAAGGCGAACGTGATAGTGAAGGACAGCGCAGGCTCACCCGCAACTCTGAACTCGGTCTATACTGGCACAATAACTTTGAATCCAGCACCTACGACGCCAACCCTCACAGCATCAAACACCCCGCAGGTGCAAGCCTCGCAGTACGAACTCTTCAGCGCCAGCTTCTCCGGAGGCAGCGCCCCGTACACCTACAACTACCAGGTTATAAACACTGTGGACGGTTCCCTCATAGCGAACATGCTGTTCACCGGCAATTCATACACAAGCAACACATGGCTGTGGCAGGTGCCTGCTGCAGCTGCAGGCAACTCGATAAAAGTCAATGTGATCGTAACAGACAGCGCGACAACAAATGAAGTGTTCAATTCCGTTTATACCGGCACCATAGTCGTGGAGAGCGGCCCTGCATCTGTCACGCTGAACCCAAGCAACACGATACTGGACAGCGGGCAGACGGAGACATACACCGCACTAATAACAAACGGCGTAGCCCCATACACTGCCAACTTCTACAATGTCACCGGCAGCAGGACCGCATACTACTTCAGCGAGGCTCAAAGCTGGTCCGCCACAACACCGTATCCAAACAATGTGTACAAACAAAGCTGCACCACATACTCAAACAACATATACTGCGTCGGGGGTGTTGATGCAGGGCCATTCTTTAGCAATTACGTCTACTATTCCCCCATCCTGTATCCTGGAGGCCCCCTGGGTTCATGGGCATCAACAACGCATTATCTTACTTCAAACATAGAGGAATTGAGCTGTGTCACCATGTCAAACAACATCTACTGCATAGGAGGGTTCATACTCGTCACAGGCAGCATAAATTCGGTCTATTACGCGCCAATCCTGTCGCCCAACAATGATCTGGGTTCATGGCAGCTGTCCGCAAGCGATTACCCCCTTCAGGCAAACGACCACAGCTGCACCACATACTCAAACAACATCTACTGCATAGGTGGGAATGTTAAGGGCATACTGGAAACCAATTCCGTCTACTATGCCCCTGTTCTCTCATCAGGGGATGTAGGTTCTTGGCAACCTGCCACCATTTACCCGACAAACGTATACCAGCAAAGCTGCGTCACATACTCGAACAACATCTACTGCCTAGGAGGCTATTCCAATTCCCTTACTCCTGGCGTACCGTATTATTATTCAAAGACGGTCTACAGCGCGCCCATACTCTCAGATGGGACTTTAGGCTCATGGGCAGCGGCATCAAACTCCTATCCCTCAAACATAATAGACCTCAGCTGCGACACATACTCAAACAGCATCTACTGCACGGGAGGATACGATAACGTCATAGGATATACGAATGCAGCATATTATGCACCGATATTTTCCGGTGGGACTTTGGGATCATGGACTGCAATGCAGCCATATCCTGCAAATACGCAATACCCTGTGTGCAATATCTATTCAACCAGCATCTACTGCGTGGCTGGAGAGGCAACGCCGGAGGGCCAGGCAAACGCGGTATACTATTCGCCAATAGTTACGGGCGAAACAAACTCCATCACATGGACCTTCGCAGCGAACTCGCCAGGGACAAACACATTCCAGTACAACGTGATAATTACGGATTCGCTAGGGCTCGTATTCAACTCCATGACAAACACGATAACGGTCAATCCGAAGCCCTCAACTCCTATGCTCACCGCATCCATAACTCCCACTGTCAATCCAGGGCAGGCGGAGGTGTTCACCGCATCGTTCTCCGGGGGAAGCTCTCCATACACCTACAACTACCAGGTAATCAACACGATAGACGGGTCGCTGATAGCAAACATGCTCGTCTCGAATTCATACACGTCGAACACGTTCTCCTGGGCCGTGCCCAGCTCAGCCGGAGGCAACACCGTCAAAGCCAATGTAATAATAACGGACAGCGCGACCACGCACGTTACATTCAACTCAATTTATACCAGCACGATAACTGTGAACACGTTGGCGCCGACGCTCACAACGCCCACGCTGACTATAACTAATACAGTGCTGGACATAGGCCAGAGCACTTTGTTCAGTTCATCTACATCCGGCACCGGAACGTCGCCGTTCACATACAACTACCAAATCGTAAACACTGTAACTGGCGCACTGGTAGCAAACCAGCTTTATACTGGTGTTAGCTCCACAACAAACAGCTTCTTCTGGACCCCTCCTGCAAGCATTGCAGGAAACACCGTAAAGGCAAACGTCATAGTTACCGATTCGAACACCATCCCGACAAAGGCGAACTCGATCTATACCAGCCAGATATCCATAAACAGCGCACCGTCACTGGCAATCAGCCCCTCAAATTCCGTCACTGACGATGGGCAATACATCACATATACGATTACGGATTCCGGTGGCTCGGGCACATTCAATGCTGAACTGTACAATGTGACCGGATCGGTGCAGCAGGGCTCGAATGTAATACTCCAATTGAACGGCGCAAATACTGTGACGTTCAGCGCGGTGAATACCGGAGGTGCGGCATTCGCGCCGCAGTACAACGGCATAGCCACTGATACCGGAACCACAACGCCGTTTGTGTTCAATTCTGTAACAAGCCAGATAGTCGTCAATCCGCAGATGACCTCCCCGACCATAACTCCTGCATCCCCTGTAACATTGGATGCAGGGCAATCCATAACCATATCTACATCTGTCAGCAAGGGGCAATCGCCATACACCTACAACTTTATTGTATTCAACTCTGTGACTGATGCGATTATAGCCAACCAGCTGGGCTCCTCATCATCATTCGTGTTTGCCAGCAATTCCAATCTTGCAGGCAACACGCTGGAGGCCAACGTGGTAGTAACGGACAGCGCAAGCACTCCAGTAACTGAAAATTCGCTGAACAGCTACCAGATAACGATAAATCCAGCGCAGTCCATAACCCTTTCGCCGAGCAACACGATACTCGATAGCGGCCAGACGGAGGTGTACACTGCAGGGCTAAACGGCGGCACAGGACCGTATACGATCAACTTCTTCAACGTGACCGGAAATATTGCCCACATTATAGGCTATCAAAGATGGCTTGCAACAACTTCATATCCCACAAATGTGGACGAGCTTAGCTGCACATCAAACAGCAACAACATATACTGCATAGGCGGGTATAGCTCAACTGCAAGGAATGACATTTACTATGCCCCTGTACTCTCATCAGGGGCCATAGGCTCCTGGCAGAGCACCAACTCCTATCCAACAAACGTATACGTCCCAAGCTGCAAGACATATTCAAACAACATCTACTGCATAGGCGGCGAACTAACAGGCACAACCTACACAAATACCGTCTACTACGCCCCAATACTCTCAAGCGGCGCAGTGGGCCAGTGGCAAACTGCCAACGTGTACCCGACTAATGCCGGCTCCCAAAGCTGCGACACCTACTCGAACAGCATCTACTGCATTGGCGGCTATTCTAATCCGGGACCGAACAGCGCGGTCAAGGACGTCTACTATGCGCCAATATTGTCTTCGGGAGCAATAGGCCAGTGGCAAACTGCAAACGCCTATCCTGCGAACACGGATCTTTTCAGCTGCATGACCAACTCAAACAGCATCTACTGCGTGGCGGGTGATTATACGGTAACGACAACAACGAATGCGGTCTATTATTCGGCGATATTGTCTTCTGGCGCAGTGGGCCAGTGGCAAACTGCAAACGCCTATCCTGCGAACACCGCAGCCCTAAAATGCGTATCATATTCAGGAGCTATCTACTGCGTAGGCGGGCTGGTAAACGGCCTAGGAACTGCAACGAACAGCGTCTATTATTCCCAGATATTCAGTTCAGGTGCGATAGGCAATTGGCAAGCAACATATGCATATCCTATACCTACAGATCTTTTCGGCTGCGTCTCAAACTCAAACAACATCTACTGCATAGACGGGAGCGCCCAAGGCTTGGGTTACACCAACTCTGTCTACTACGCGCCTCTCTCACAATACGGCGTAGCCAACCAGCTCACCTGGACGTTCATAGCCAATTCCCCAGGGACAAACACATTCCAGTACAACGTCATAGCGACAGACAGCGCAACGACACCGACAACAGTAAACTCAATAACCAACACTATAACGGTGAATCCGAGGTTACTCTCAAAATCATTCACCGCATCTAACACAGCAGCATCGCCGAACCAGTACCAGCTCCTCACCACTCAGGTCAGCGGCGGCACATCAACATACACGTACAACTTCCTTGTGTACAACAGCGTTGGCCTTGTGGCAAACGCGCTCTACAAAGGAAATTCAATAACGGCGAATACCTTCCTGTTCCAGATCCAATCCGCATGGGGCACAGGAACATTCACCGCCAACATCTTTGTGACGGACAGCGCCAGTACCCCAGCTACCGTGTCGAATACTCTTACATTTACGGTCAGCGTACCTCTGACAACGCCGACCCTAACATTGTCGAACACACTGATAGACCAGGGCCAGAGCATTCTATTCACTGCATCGACCAGCGGCGGCACAGGACCGTACAACTACAACTACCTGATACTCAACTCGATAACGGGGAACGTTATAGCCAGCCAACTCTACACCAGCAACTCGTACACGAGCAACACATGGCTATGGACGCCTCCTGCGCAACTGTACACCTCCAATACATTCAAGGCAAATGTGATAATAACTGACGCGATACCCACAACTGTCAACTCGATATACAAGGCAATAGGCTACAATTCCGTACTGAACGCGCCCGTAATATCGCCGTCAAGCGCCTCTATAGACAGCGGCCAGAGCATAACCCTCACAAGCACGACCTCCGGAGGAACAACTCCATATTCATACCAGTGGTACGCCAACTACGGCAATAGCGCCGACTGCACCGGATCGAACGGCAACGCGATATCCGGAGCCACGTCAAACTCATACGCCGCATCCCC